>JAFWGH010000113.1 GCA_017512465.1 Clostridia bacterium | reverse complement strand
GTTTGCTCCGCAAACCCGACAAATACAAAGATGATTGTATTTACTTGGTTTTTATCCGCCTTTTTTAGTTAGGCGAGCGAAGCGAGCAAAACCACCGCAGTTGGTTCTATGGTCAATTTAACCGCTTTATATCGCCCCTTGACAGGGGAGATGTCGGCAGAGCCGACAGAGGGGTAGACCGATAAAATCCAAGTTGGTTCCATGTTTTCATCTTAACTATTTCGAGGCTTTGCCGAACCTTCCCTTGCAGGGAAGGGGGACCGCTTGCGGTGGAAGGGTAGTGTTAAAATGCGAACCTGCTTCGGCACCACCGGCTAACTGCTAATGTGCTAACGGCTAATAAGCTGACAAAGGAGATAACCATGCCAAAAGTAATTGCAATCAATATCAGTGAAAAGAAAAAAACACCGAAAAAGAGCATCCCGCAGGGAATGCTCATAGAAGATTTCGGCTTTGAAGGGGATGCCCATGCCGGCAAGTGGCACAGGCAGGTGAGTTTGCTTGCAAAAGAGAGCATTGAGCGCGCGCAGGGCATGCGCACCGATGGGCTTTGTCACGGCATGTTTGCGGAAAATATCACCACCGAGGGCATAGTGCTGCACACACTGCCGGTCGGTACAAAACTGAAAATCGGCGAGAGTGCCGTGATAGAAATTACACAGATTGGTAAGGAGTGCCATGACGGCTGCGCCATTAAAGAGCTGGTGGGGCAGTGCATTATGCCGCGCGAGGGTATTTTCGGCAAGGTACTCCACGGCGGAACTGTTAAAAAGAATGATGAAATCGTTGTGTTATGAAGATACTGTTTGAATTGTTTTTGCAATTTGCAAAAATAGGCTTGTTTGTTTTCGGCGGCGGTTATGCCATGCTGCCGCTCATTGAGCGCACCTGTGTAACCCAAAAACAGTGGCTTACATCGGATGAAATGCTCTCTGTTACCGTGATGGCGGAATCCACGCCGGGTCCCGTTGCGATTAACTGCGCCACCTATGTGGGCAATAAGCAAAAGGGCATTGCGGGGGCGCTGGCGGCAACACTGGGTATGGTGTTGCCTTCTTTTGTGATTATTTATATCATTTCCGTATTTTTCGAGCAGTTTTTAGCCATCACTTGGGTAAATAGCGCTTTTAAAGGCATTAAAATCGCTGTGGCGCTTTTAATTATTGATGCCGCCCGGCGGCTGTTTAAAAAACTGCCCAAAAAAGTATTCCCGATGCTCATTGCGGCGCTCGCCTTTGCGGGCATGCTCGCGGTGGATATTTTTTCGCTGGGCATCAGCTCCGTGGTGTTTATTATTGCCGCGGCGCTTATCGGCTTTGCCGTGTATCTCGTTACGGCGGCGCAAAAGGGGGATAGGGCATGATATATCTTGAGCTTTTTCTCGCCTTTTTAAAGGTCGGCTGCTTCTCCTTCGGCGGGTATGCCGCCATACCGATTGTGCGCGAAAGCGTGCTGGCGCATGCGTGGATGGATGAAGCCCGGTTTGCGGATTTGATTGCGCTAAGTGAGAGCAGTCCCGGTCCCATTATGGTGAATTTGGCAACCTATGTCGGCAGTGTGCAGGGCGGTTTTCTCGGCGCACTCATTGCCACCGCCGCGGTGGTTTTGCCGGCATTTGTCATTGTGCTCATTTTAATGAAAATCATGAAAAACGCCCTTAAAAACAAAGGTTTGCAGGCATCGGTAGATGCCATTAAGCCTTGCGTGGTCGGCTTGATTTTTGCCACGGGCGTTTACATGCTCTTTAAAAATATCCTCGGCGGTTTTCCGCCGCAGGCGGTGGATTTTAAAGCGCTCGGCTTGTGTGCGGTATTGGCGCTTATCTATTTCGGTGCAAAGAAAATTTTCAAAAACGGCATTTCTCCGATTTTGCTCATTTTTCTTTCCGCCGCAGCAGGGGTGCTGCTTTATGGCGTATAAACCGGTTTGCGGGCAAACCGGTTTATAGTTTTCAGTTTTCAGTTGGCGAGTTCGCTTTTGCGAACTCGCCGTTTTTAATGCAAGGCAAAGCCTTGCCACCAATAATTCCGAATTCCGAACTCCGCATTCCGCATTCCGCATCGTTCAACGGCTTGCCCGACTGTCATTAAGGATAACAAGGTTCAAATTGCCTGCATTCACTCATCTTAGCAATTCTAAAATGCACTAATACACAAAGTATCAGCACATTTGATAATTGCGGGTCTAAGCAAATGC
>JAFWGH010000112.1 GCA_017512465.1 Clostridia bacterium | reverse complement strand
GCGGCAAATGCCGCACTAAAAGAAATAGAGCGAAGCGGAACGAGTGCGGGTGTCCCGCCCACAACTTCAATCTCCACTCTTCACACTTCACACTCAAATAAGGATTTGCGGGCTCGAAAGAGCCCGACAAATCCTTATTTGTCTACAGACTTTCCTTGTCCATCCGCCTGTTGCAGGTAATATTCAAATTGCCGTTGCGGCAACGCAGCTCATCTATAAACTTTTTGGGTATTTCACTATCTTTTAAAACAATATTATATTCCAGCTCATAAAGCGTACCCATATTCGTTGTTTTGACCTTTTCGAGGGTTGCTTTTTGAGTGTACAAGGCAAATAAATCATCAAAAATGCCTTCATAATCCAAGTTTTCCGGAATTGTGATTTTTAATACGCGCTCATTTTTGCCGCTCTCGCCGAATTTCAAGGCACCGAGTACAAGCATTATGGCGGCAATAATTACAAAGAAGATAACCGCTAAGCCCACATATCCCATGCCGGTGGCAAGTCCGATTGCCATAGCGAGGAAAATCGCACCAATCTCTTTTGCCGTGCCGGGTGCGGAACGAAAACGCACGAGTGAAAAGGCTCCTGCCACTGCCACACCGGCACCGATATTGCCGTTAACAAGCATAATAACAACCTGCACAATGGCGGGCAGCACTGCCAATGTAACGGCGAAGGATTGCGAACAACTGCTCTTATGCCGGTACACCAGCGCCGTGCCGATGCCCAGCACCAGCGAAACCGCCGTGCAAATCAAAAAAGTGGTTAAGGTTATGGATGAATCTATAATTGATGAAAAACTAAAAATTGTACTAAGCACTGTAACGCATCTCCTTTACAAACAAATTCTTATCGTTCTTTAATATATGCTCACGATAGCAAGTACCGTATTTTGAAAATGAACGCGGAAAGATCTTGTATTCCGCCAGGATTTCGCTCAACCATTGCGGGCATGCGCCGGGTATTTTAATCTCCATGAGGATATTGTCGCTATCGAGAATCGGCTTGCCGTAATCCCCTTCGCGCAAATCCAAATGGTCGGTGCGGTAGCGCAGCGCCGTATCAAAGGTAATGCGCAGCGCACTGTTTTCATTCCCGTGAAATGCCTGCCTGTCATAGGCGATAAATACCTTGGGCTTTACCCCGTGGAAATGTTGAAAATAGGCAATCTCATTACACACCTGCCGGTTTTCTGCCCCGCTGTGCATTCCCTGCAGCACTGCCGGCACCAGAGCGGGCGCCGTGAAGAGCCTGCGCTTATACACAACGCCTTCATATTTCTTTTTGAGCTCCACAAATACCTTTGAGTCTTTATCGGGCACCCCGTAGCTTCTCACGCGCAGCTTTTCTTTGTATATCGGCTTTTCGATGGATGCACGAATGAGCTTATAATCATCGGTATCATAATAGATATTACAAATGGTATAGCGCGCATACGCATCGCTGCTCACAAAGGGTTGAATCCTTTGCATAAACAATCTGTATTGTTCGGGTGTTAAAAAATATTTCTTTTCATACCGCTTAAAATCGGTTTGGATTTGTGTTTTCATAAAACCACCTCCTTAGATGTACGAACCCGGTTTAGGCTCGGTTCCTTTTACACCTGCAGTATAACGGAGTAACCTAAAGCCTACCTAAAGGCAAATCTTTAAGTCCTCTTTAGGTACGACAGGTATAGTAAGGGTGCAACAAAAAACAGCGCTGCTGTAAAGCGGCTCGGAATACGGAGGTATTTAAGATGAATAAAAGAATAAAATTCATACCAATTCTATTGGCGGTGCTCCTGCTGGTCGGCGTATTCACCGCCTGCTCCAAAAAGACGGAGGATACCACACAACAAACCACTGTAGCACAAGAGGTGGACTCGAAAGCCGAAGCGCTCGGTGCACAAAGTGATATCACGGTGAATACAGACGGTGCAACCGTGATTACACTCAATAAAACAAGCGCCTCTATTGAAGGTGACGGCGCACAGGCAGATGGCTCGGATGTACTGATTACTGCCGCAGGAACCTATGTGCTCAGCGGCTCGCTGGCGGACGGCAGGGTGCTTGTGAATGCCGATGGCGAAAATGTCACACTGGTTTTTGACGGTGTCGACATCACTTGTGCAGATTCGAGCCCGCTTTATGTGTATCAGGCAAAATCCGTGGTGCTTTATTTACAGAAAGATAGCAAAAACTCACTCACTGACGGCAGCAAATATGTATATACCGATTCTTATTCCTCCGAAGCGGATGAAGAGCCGAGTGCATGCATTTATGCAAAGGATGATTTGAGCATTGCCGGCAGCGGTGCACTCACGCTAAAAGCCAATTATCACAACGGCATTGTCTCCAAAGATACGCTCTATATCGAAAATGCCGCCATCAATATTCAAGCGGCGAACAACGGCATTACCGGCAAAGATGCTTTGAGTATCCGCAAAGCGACCATCACCGTGAAAGCGGGCGGCGATGCCCTGCGCGCCACCAACGATACCGACACCGCGCTCGGCTACATCCTCATCGCTTCCTCGAATCTCTCCCTGAGTGCCGCAGAGGACGGTGTGCAGGCACAAACCTATGTTTCCATTGCCGACAGCAAGCTCAATGTGAAAGCGGGCGGCGGCAGTGCGCAAACGCCGAATGAGAGCACAAGCACCAAGGGTATCAAAGCCGAAACAAATATCGATATCAAGGGCGGCACACTGAACATCGATACGAGTGATGACGGCATTCACGCCGGTGAAACCATCCGCATCGCTGAGGCTGCCACCACAATTGCAACCGGTGATGACGGTATCCATGCCGATAACAGCCTGATTATCCACAGCGGCAAGCTGACGATTGAAGGGCACGAGGGCTTGGAAGCCACTTATATCACCATTAACGGCGGCACGATAGCCATCACCGCATCGGATGACGGTATCAACGCTGCCAAAAAGATAGAAGGCTCCACACCGAAGGTGGAAATCAACGGCGGCGACATCACCATTGATATGGGGCAGGGCGATACGGACGCCATCGATTCCAACGGTGATATCATCATCAACGACGGCACCATCAACATCACCGCACAATCCCCCTTCGATTATGACAATACGGGTGAGCTCAACGGCGGCACGGTCTATGTCAACGGCGAAAAGGTTAGCGAAATGACCAGCCAATTCGGCGGCGGCATGGGCGGCGGTATGGGTGCTCCCGGCGGTCAAGGCGGTGAAGGCGGCCCCGGCGGCATGCGGGGCGCAAGATAAGCAAGAACATTAAAGCGATTTGAAATAGAAAAAAATGAAGAAGGGTTGTCTCAAACTTGAGACAATCCTTCTTGAATTATGTGACATTTTTTGATAAAATAGGTTAAGATGCAAAAAAAGGACAAGTTTTAAATGAAAATAAAAGAATATTCCAATTATACATGTAATTTAAGCTATGAAAGCATCGATAATTTTTCGGATTGGCTGGTAAGCAATTTAGAAAACATCGGTATAGAAAAGCGCACTTATATCAAAGCGCGCCTGCTGCTCGAAGAAATCCTGCTGCGCGCAAGAGATAATTTTGGTGAGGATGTCACTCTCGAAGCGCGTTTGCAAGGCTCCATTCGCAATCCTTTTGTGAAGTTGGAAATTGCCGGTGAAGCCTTTAACCCGCTGAGCGAAACGAATGCAGAGCTGGGCGACTGGAACAGCTCACTGCAAACCGCCGTGGGGTTAAATGCCAAGTATTCTTACTCTTGGGGTAAAAATGTTTTAAAGCTGCGCATTCCCGCTAAAAAAATCAATCCGGTGCTGCTCATCTTTATAGCGCTCGCCGTCGGTGTGGGCTTAGGACTTCTCGGGCACTATGCTCTCAACCCCTCCGCACAGCAAGGGCTTAGCGATTACTTTTTAACCCCGGCATATGAATTATGGATTCGCACCCTCAATGCGGTTTCGGCACCCATTATTTTTTTCACGGTTATTACCACCATGCTCAATACCAAAAGGATTGATACGCAAGGCGGTAACAGCACCAATGTTGTCATCCGCTATTTCGGATTCAGTTTTCTCATCACGGCTTTTGCGGTGTTTATTGCCCTACCGTTCTTTTTCAAAAACGGTATTGCTCCGCTGCAAGACGGTATCATTGATAAAATGCTCGAATACCTGCGCGCCATGATACCCCAAAACATCATTGCGCCTTTTTTGGATTCCAACACACCGCAATTACTGCTTGTTGCGTTTGTGCTTGGCGCAGCGCTGATTGTATTAGGCAACCGCGTTTCGGAAGTAAAAACTATACTGCGCCAAATCAACATGGTCGGCTTAAAGCTTGCCGAATGGGTCAGCCTGTTTGTACCGCTGTTTGCCGGACTGTTTTTGTGCTTGGAGATTATCAACGGAAAGATCGTCACCCTGCGCGACATTTATCAACCTTTAGTGCTCTCGGTAATTGCCGCACTACTAATGATGTTTTTTGCCATCTGCTATGTTGCACTGCGCTTAAAGGCAAGCCCGCTTACAATAGGCCGTAAGGTCGAAAAGCCGTTTTTCACCGCAATGAAAACCGGCTCTTTGGATGCGAGCTTTGAGCATACCAAATACTCTTGCATTCACTTATTGGGCATTGATAAAGGCTATACCAATATCTCTTTACCGCAGGGACTGGTGCTTTATATGCCGGTGAGCGCAATCGGCACTCTGATTTTTACCATATATTCGGCACATATTTACAATGTGGAAATAGACGGTTTTTGGATTGCAACTGCCATTATTTTTGCGGTGGTGCTCTTTGTTGCCACGCCGCCCGTGCCGGGTGCTAACCTGTTGGCATACGTTGTCTTTTTCAACTGGTTAAAAATTCCGCAAGAAGCGTTGATGGATGCGATGATTTTTGACATCGTATTCGGCATTTTAGCCGGTGCCGGCAATCAGCTGTTATTACAAATTGAGCTGATATTGCAGGCAAACAACATCGGTATACTCAATAGAAAACTACTGCAAAAACCGGTTGCAAGAAAAAAACATAAGACTAAAAGTTAAGAAATGTAGAATGTACGACTGAACACTAAACACTGAAAACTAATCAATACCACCCGTCAAACGGGTGGTTTGCTCAGGGGCTATAAGCCCCGTTACTAACCCGCGTCTCAAGGCGCGGGCTTTCACTTTGTTCAAGCCTTATTGTTTTTGCCACCTTGGCTTACCCCTAAAGGGGTTTATTGGGCAAAAGGATCTTTGTATTCTTTTACACTGAGTTTGTCCAACGCAATATCTGCTTTCTCTTGGTCTTGGATGTATTTCCGTATGGTTGATTCATTCAACCCTACGGTCGATACATAGTATCCTTCTGCCCAAAAGTGCCGATTGCCAAACTTGTACTTTAGATTGGCATGCTTGTCAAACATCATCAACGCACTCTTCCCTTTCAAGTATCCCATGAAACTTGACACGCTCGTTTTTGGTGGTATACTTAGTAGAAGATGCACATGGTCGGGCATCATATGCCCTTCAAGTATCTCTACTCCTTTGTATTTGCAGAGAGTTCTTATGATTTCCTGTAAATCTTTTCTGTACTGATTGTATATCACTTTTCGGCGATACTTCGGTACTATCACAATGTGGTACTTGCACAGCCACTTTGTGTGCGACAAACTGTTGTATTGATTTGCCATGAAATTCTCCTTTCTTTTCTCTAAGGCTCGAACACCCTTATTGTATCAGATTGGAGAATTTTTTGTATAACTTTTGTTGCACACCCGCATAGCGGGTGGTTGTTTGTTCCGC
>JAFWGH010000111.1 GCA_017512465.1 Clostridia bacterium | reverse complement strand
TATATGCTATACTTAAGGTGATAAAATTTACTTTTTTCCCAAAGGAGGCTAATAAATGGCTAAAAAATTATCCATTCCGCGCGCAAAAACGCCGGAAAATGTGGAAGTGGATTCGCAAGTAGTGCAAGCCTTTCTTGACAAATGCATGGAACTCGGAAAAGAGCTTCACTCGCTGATGGTAATCCGCCACGGCAAGGTTGCGTGTGAGGTATACAGAGAACCCTTCAACAAAAACAGTGTGCATATGATGTACTCTTTTTCCAAAAGTGTTACTTCGATTGCCATCGGTTTTGCGATTGATGAGGGATATCTCTCACTCGATACAAAGTTTTTGGATGTTTTCCCCTATTTCCGAAACCAAAAGAAGCCCGATGCTTTTTTGGAAGAATTATGTGTAGAGGATTTGTTGACCATGAGAGGCGGCAAGGGCGTAAGTGTTCTTTCAAACCGCTCTAAGGATTCGTGGTTAAAGAACTTTGTAGATTCCGATTGGTATGCAGAGCCCGGCACAAAATTTATGTATATTAACGAATGCATGTATGTGCTGTGTGCCATGATTGTAAAAACAACCGGTATGAGTGTTACCGAGTTTTTAACCACCAGACTGTGGGAACCGCTCGGTATTGAAGTACCCTATTGGGAAACCGACCCGAGAGGTATCGAAGTCGGCGGCTGGGGCTTAATGCTCAAAACCGAAGATGCCGCAAAAATCACCCTTTGCATGCAGCAAATGGGTAAATATGCCGGCAAGCAGGTTATTCCCGCATGGTGGGTAACCGAAGCAAGCAAAAAGCAGGCAGACACGGAAGCGAGCACCGACAAACCCGATTCCAAAGTGGGTTACGGCTATTGCTTCTGGCGCTGTGCAGGCTATAAAAATGCTTACCGTGCCGATGGTATGTATTCTCAATACGGTATTGTATTTGAAGATTTGGATGCTTGTGTGATTACCACCGCAGGCGAAGTGAACACCCAACAGATGAAAACGCTGATGTGGGATTACTTCCCCAAGGCATTCCAATCCAAAAGTTACGACCCGGAAAAAACCGTTGCACTCTCCCTGCCGCCTTATGAAAAATTGCCGGTTTCCGAGAGAAGTGAAGTCGAACAAAAAATAGAATGTCAAAGAATCCGTTTTTCCAAGCCGGTGCTGTTGAATGTAGCCGGATTCCCTGTTAGTGCGGTTACGATGCCGGCACTGTACATGGAAAAGGACAGAGCGGGTAATATCAATAATGTATCCTTCAAATTCTATGAGAAGGATGGCGTTATCCTCTGGACAGAGGGTAATGAAGTAAACTCCGTTATGTTCGGTCTTGATGGCGAGTACAGATGGGACTATATGAAAATCGGCGGTGTCAGATATGAGACCTGTTCGATTGCGTATTGGAAAACAGACCACATTTTGGAATTGCACATTCGCGCTATGGCAACCGTTAGCGAGCGTGTGCTCACCTTTACCTTTGATGATAAAAACAGAGTACAGCTCAAGCCCTCCTCCTTACCGCCGAGCTCCGACATGGTCAATCAGCTCACCGGTAATATTCAGGATGTTGTGGCAAATGAGACACTGCGCAAGGCTTTGACAAAATTCCTTCCGAAAATTATGGAAGTGGTTGATTCCAAGCACTACGGTATTGTTACCTGATGCATCTCTGCCTATTCACCCTATACCGAAACTCACTGAAACGAGGTGATTCGGATGAAACGATTTATTAGTTTATTTTTAGTTATTTGTTTGCTCATGAGCACCGCCGCACTTGCGTTCGGTGCTTATGGTGCGCAAATGCACACGGTAAAAATCCAAGGCAAATATCACCAACCGCAGGTGAGAACACTTTTAAGTAAAGTCAATGCCTTCCGCACCGGCAGCAACGCCTGGGCATGGAACAGCACCAATACCAAAAAAATCTATTACAATCGTTCCGCTTTGGCGTATGATTACGAATTAGAGCAAATCGCCATGCAAAGAGCCGCTGAGATTGCGGTGTATTACGGAGCGTATATGGAAGAAAACAATACGCAAAACCATATTCGCCCTAACGGCAAAAAATGGAATACCGCACACACGCAATATAATGAAAACACAGGCTACGCCATCGGTGAAAACCTGTTTGTCAGCGATAAAAGCAAGATTGCAGAAAGTGTAAATGCGGCGTTTGATGCTTGGCTCGAAGAAGATAAGCTGTTCGACTTTCAATCGCACCGCCAAAACATTCTGGACACGGATGATAATGGCTTTATTTCCACTGCCTTCGCCTGCTTTGATGTGGACGGTGTGTATTACTTCGTGCAGCTTTTCCGCAGCACACGCGTGATTAAAAGCAGTGAAACCGTTGTCAGTGAATCGCTTGTTTCCAAATCGGTGGAGCTGAGTGACCAATTCATTGACTCCTTCACCTTAAAAGACACGCAAACACACTTTGTCTTTAAAATCGGCGATACAAAAACGCTTCACCCGGTGGGTGAAATGATTTCCATCGATCCGTTTGTAACCTATTATGATGAAACGGCAGGTAAGTATGTACTGGCACCCACGATATTGGATACTTCACCGACCTTTACATCCTCTAACCCTGCTGCGGTAAGTGTTTCCGGCAACAAAATCACCGCTGTTGGTGCAGGGGAAGCCACAATTACCGCTTCCATTTACGATGCAAAGCTCACCTATACGGTGCAAGTAGAGCCGACCGATATTGCGTATGCCACGGTAACGCTGGACCGCTACTCCGACACCTATATTTATACCGGTGAGCCGATTCACCCGCAAGTCACGGTCTCTCTCGGCGATGTTACATTAAAGCCTGCGGATTATATTGTCAGATATGAGGAAAATACCGAACCGGGAAATGCCAAATTGCTCATACATGGTCAGGGCGATTACACCGGTGTTGTCATCAAGGCGTTTTTCATCATCCGCAAAGAGGATTGTCAGCACCACTATGAATATATACCGAATACACCTGCCACATGCTTAAAGCGCGCAACGACCGGCGGCACACAATGTGCTATTTGCGACGACATCAAAGTAGAGCCGATTGAATTCGGCGAGTTTGCGCCGCACACCGAAGTCACGATTCCCGCTACACAATCCACCTGCACGGTGAAAGGGCACAGTGCAAGGGTCATTTGCTCCGTATGCGGTGATATCCTCGATGAAGGCTATGATTTGCCGCTAAAGGAACATACTCCGGTGGCAGACAAAGCTGTTGCAGTTACCTGTTTGAAAGATGGTAGAACCGCGGGCACATACTGCAGTGTGTGCGGTACTACACTGAGC
Source organism: Clostridia bacterium (assembly GCA_017512465.1). Classification (GTDB taxonomy): domain Bacteria; phylum Bacillota; class Clostridia; order Oscillospirales; family Acutalibacteraceae; genus RUG714. Next base: position 7,349 of record JAFWGH010000111.1, on the reverse strand, counting down.
GGCAGAGAAACCATTAAAGCAAAGGGCACACATACCTGGTCTGCACAAAAACTGCAAAAAGCCACCTTGAAAGCAAACGGCAAAATTTACTGCACCTGCACCGTAGCGGGTTGTACGGGCAGCAAAACCGTGAAAACCATCTATTATCCGAAAACCTTTAAGCTCAGTAAAAGTGCCTTTACCTACAACGGCAAAGCACAATGGGCAAAGTTTTCGGTGAAGGACGCTTCCGGTGCCACCATTTCCACGGCAAACTTCACCTATTCCATTCCCAAGGGAAAGAATGTCGGCAGATATAAAATCACGGTGAAGTTTAAAGGCAATTATTCCGGCACAAAGTATTTGTATTATGATATTTTGCCGAAAAATATTTCTAAGTTTGTACTTTCTTCCGTCAAAAAAGGCTTTAAAGTGAAATGGAACACACAAAAGGTGCAAACAAACGGCTATCAAATCCAATACTCCCTGTATTCCGATTTCCGTTCTTCAAAAACCTATACATTAAATAATAACAAATACAATGCCGCTACCATTTCCAAATTAACCGGCGGCAAGAAATACTATGTGCGCATGTGCACCTACCGCACCGTTAAATATGAGGGAAAGAACATCAAACTCTTCTCCTCCTGGTCCGGTAAAAAGAGCATCACTACAAAAAAATAATAAATAAGGAGATATCATGATGTTTGAACAATTCCTTTCAGAAAAAAGACTGCCAGTTCCTACTCCGGAGAGTGTCGTGGATGCATCCGGCAAGGTTGCCTTCGGCACCTTTGATAAAGAGTTTAAAAATATGAATTTTTTGGATGTGAATAAACCATCCATTCTCCCGAACAGTCTCAATAAATACCGCCTTACCTTATGGGAAGCAGTTGAAGTGAATTTTGAAGATGTTACACTTTTAACCGCCGTGTGCGATATGGGTATTTTCGGTACCGCTTTAACAATTTTATATGATAAGGCAAGCGGCAAGGTGACCTCTTGGGCACCCATCCTCAAAAGCGGGCAGTTTGCCATTTCCGAAAATTTGTTGGATGGCGCAAAGACTTGGTGCAAAAACCCGGTGAGCACTGTTAAATTCATTAACAATTTCCAGGACGGCAAGGCTGAGGTATGCGGTCAGGCAGCGAGTAAAGACGGTTCTCTGTCTTATAATGTGAAATTGACGCGTGTTTCCGACCCGAGTGTTGTTGTTATTCCCTTTGGCGATAACAGACCGCTGTATACACAAAAGGATTTGTTTAAAGTTGAAGGCTACCTTGAAATCAACGGCAAGCGCTATATGGCAAATGAAAATACTGCCGCGGTCATTGATGATCACAGAGGCTATTATCCCTACCGCGCACATTACGATTGGGTATCCACCATGGGTACAGCGGTTATTGACGGTAAAAAGCAATACTTCGGCTTTAACCTCACCCGCAATCAATCCATTAATCAAGATGACTATAACGAAAACCTCATTTGGTTTGAAGGCTCCTCTACCCGCTTAACGCCTGTGAAATTCGAGCATATCAACGGCGACCCCTTCAAATGGTATATCTATGATGAGTATGGCATGGTGAAGGTTTTCTTTGATATCACGGATGAACACTTAATGCGCGTTCCGGCAGGACTGATTGATATCAATTATCATGTCGATTTCGGCACACTGCGCGGCTATCTTTGCAAGCCGGACGGCACAAAGATTGTGCTTGACGGTATGACCGGTATCGGCGAAGATAAATCCTTAAGATTCTAACATATAATGTGCCGCTAAGCGGCACTACTGAAAACCGAACACTGAAAACTAAACACTGTAAAAAGTCAACTGCTATATGTGGTTGACTTTTTACTATATTATATATATAATATAATAGATATGGTATTTTTGGAAAATACTGCATTTTAGTGGAAAGGTTAAACTCTATGAACACCGTATTATTTATGATGGGCGGTACCGGCACGCGTTTCGGCGCCGATATTCCCAAGCAATATATTGAAGTAGACGGCAGACCGATTTATACCTATGTTGTGGAAGCCTATGCTGCTGTGGAGGAAGTGGACAATATTGTCATTGTCTCTCATGCCGACTGGATTGATTTTGTTAATGAAACCAATCAAAAATTAGGGCTTCGCAAAGTAGAGGCGGTGGTTGCCGGCGGCAGCACACGCAGTGAATCGGTGCTTAACGGCTTAAACAAAATCAGCGCCTTTGCCGCGGAGGACGATGTCATTTTAATCCATGATGCCACACACCCTTATGTGGATAAGGAAGGCACTATTAAAATCATTGAGAGCGTGAAGAAATACGGCGGTGCCACCCTCGGTGCCTGTCAGTATGACACCATGTATATGATGGATGAAAACAACATGCTCACTAAGGTTGTGCCGCGGCAGTTCATTGTATCCGGTGCATCCCCCGAGGCGTTTAAATTCGGTTTGATTTATAACATTTACAAAAATGCAGACCCGCAGTATTTTGAGCAGATGACCAGTGCCGGTGCGATTGCGCTTGCCAACAACATTCCCATGGAAGTGGTTCCGACAAATCTCATCAACCTCAAAATCACACACAAGGATGATATGCAAGCTTGCAAAAAGCTGCTCAAATCCTACTTTTTTGAACAATAATTATTAAATTTTTTATTCATTGGCAATTCACAGCGATAATTGTTTGATAGCTTAGATACTTCTTTATAGCCGTGCGGCTGCAGCCGAAACGCGCCAATTAGAGACAGAGCTATGCTGTTAAAGAATTATCCGTATTAAAGGAGAACTACACTATGATTAATCCCTTAAAAGATATGGTAGAAAAAAGAAAAATCGGCATTCACTGCGGTATTCCCTCTTATTGCAGCGCCAACAAGCTCGTGATTGAAGCGGCTTTGGAGCAGGCAAAGAGACTGCCCGGTCAAAGTGTGCTGATTGAGGCTACCTCCAACCAGGTAAACCAAGACGGCGGCTATACCAAAATGCTTCCGGCTGATTTTAAAGAGTATGTGTATCAAATCGCCGACAGGATTGATTTTGATAAAAACCTTATCGTGCTCGGCGGCGACCATTTAGGTCCGCTTCCCTGGTGTGATAAGCCTGCCGATTATGCGATGGAGCAGGCAAAAATACTCGTGCAGCTCTGCGTATCCTCCGGTTATACCAAAATCCATTTAGATACAAGCATGAAGCTCGGTGATGACCCTGCCGGCGCCTTAGACCCGCTGGTGGTTGCCGAAAGAGGTGCTTTCCTCTACAAAGCGGCTGAGGAGGCTTTTGAAGCCTATCTTGCAGAGCATCCGGATGCAGTTCACCCGGTTTATGTTATCGGCTCGGAAGTGCCCATTCCCGGCGGCGACCAGGAAGAAGGCGACCATGTTGAAGTGACCACACCCAAGGATTTTGAAAACACCTTGCGTGCATATAAAGAGAAATTCCACGAGCTCGGACTCGACAACGCATGGGAAAACATCATTGCGGTTGTTGTGCAGCCCGGTGTAGAGTTTGGTAATGCCGATGTGCATAACTATGACAGACTCGATGCGGCAAACCTTTGCAAAACCCTTAAAAAATATCCCGACATCGTTTTTGAAGGTCACTCCACCGATTATCAAACCCCGCAAGCGCTCAATGAAATGGTGCAAGACGGTATTGCCATTATTAAAGTCGGTCCGGCACTCACCTTTGCTGTCAGAGAAGGCTTATTTGCCCTTTCCATGATGGAAAAAGAGCTGATTACGGATGAAAGCAAGCGCGCAAACTTCATTGAAGTGCTCGAAAAGGTCATGCTTGCCAATCCGAAATATTGGGAAAAGTATTATGACGGTGATGCCCACAAGCAATGGTTATCGAGAAAATACGGTTTCTCTGACAGAAGCCGCTACTACATGACCGTGCCGGAAGTGGACGAAGCGATTGAAAAGCTGCTCAAAAACATTGATGAAATCGGCGGTATTCCGCTGAATATGTTAAGGCAGTACATGCCCGCACAATTTAAGCACATCAGAGAAGGGAGCCTGCTCAATCCGACAGCGCGTGACCTTTGTAAAGACAAAGTAGTTGAAATTATTGATGATTATAACTACGCTGTTATTCACTCCTATATGACAGCAAATATGTTTTAGCCGTTAGCATATCAGCATATTAGCTGTTAGCGATTGGTGGCGAAACAATGTTTCGCATTTGATGAATACAATGAAGAAACAAACCTACATGCATTTGAGGCGCTGTAAATGGCGCCTCAATACCATACTTGCAAAAGTGAAAGGAAAAACTATGAAAGCAGCAGTATTATACGGCGATGAAGATTTCAGATACGAAGATGTCGCAGACCCGGTAGTTGGTGATAACGATGTCAAAATCCAAGTGAAGGCATGCGGTGTATGCGGTTCGGATATTCCGAGAGGCTTGTGCGGCTGCGCACACTATTATCCGATTATATTAGGTCACGAATTTTCCGGTGTAGTTGCCGAGGTGGGCAAAAATGTCACCCGCGTAAAAGTCGGCGACCATGTAGCGGGGGTTCCGCTCAAATCCTGCCTGGACTGTCCGGATTGTGCAAAAGGCAATTTTTCACAATGTAAGAATTATTCCTTTATCGGCTCACGCGACCCCGGTGCGTATGCGGAATACTGCGTAGTGCCCGAAACCAATGCCGTGAAAATTGACGACAGCATCCCCTTCACCAGTGCTGCTATGTTTGAACCCTGTACCGTATCGCTTCACGGTATCCGTGTGAGCAAATATACGGGCGGCGGCACGGTTGCGGTACTCGGCTGCGGCACAATCGGCTTATTCGCTTTGGAGTGGGCAAAGATTTTCGGTGCCAAAAAAATTGTCGCTTTTGACATTTCGCCCGAACAGCTTGAAACCGCCAAAAATGTCGGTGCCGATGTGACCATTAATACCTTGGATAAGGACTTCATGGAGCAGGCAATGGCGGCGACAGACGGCAGAGGCTTTGATTGGGTATTTGAAAGTGCCGGCAGTGTACCGACCATTCAAATGTCGTTTGAACTTGCCGGCAATCAAGGGCACATCTGCTTTATCGGAACGCCTGTAAAGGAGATGACCTTCACAAAGAAATTGTGGGAGAATATCAACCGTAAAGAATTAACCTTGACAGGCTCATGGATGAGCGGCGGCACGGCTCCCTTCCCCGGAGACGATTGGTCACTCACCGCACACTATGTTGCCACCGGCGAGATGATTATTGACCCGAAATTCATTTACAAAAAGTGGGCGCTTAAGGATTGCCGCGAAGCCTTCCAAGATTTCAAAACACCCGGCAAGGTGAAAGGCAGAGTTATGCTTGTGAATGAATAAGGCAATATTAACGAACTCAATATAATCAAAAAAGCAAGCATAAGAAAACTTTATGCTTGCCTTTTTTAACTTAACACGCAAAAAGGTGACAGGGGACGGTTCTGTGTCACCTTTTTTGTCATGCTTTTTCAGCCCTTCTTTTTGTCACATTCAGCAGTTTTGTTAGTTGTCTTATGGATATTCCGGCTTCTTTTAGCTGCTTTAAATACTGTTTTTGAACGGATTGATCCAATGCGCCAAAACTCTCGGGTGTTTGACATTTGGTTATTTCGCAAATCAATGTTGCAGCTTCTTCATCGGTAATATGGTGTCTGCTTTCAACCACATCAATAAATGAAGGTGTATCATCCTCTTGTAAATGAAATTTCTTAAATTCATGTATGCTCATTAATGATAACGGGAAATCCTTATCAATAAGTATGCCGTTTTCAAAATACCAATGATAACTTTCATATTCATAATCCGAACAGTTTTTTGCAAGACCTGCTTTTATAGGATTATAGTGAATATACTTGAGTGCACACAAAAAATATTCATCTGTTTCAATTGGCTCACTTCTAAATCTATCTTGAAACAAATGCCCGATTCTGTGATATTTCGCATTGTACCAATACACAAATCTGCATTCGATACGCTTCATAATGGTAGAAATATCCTCATCCGTTTCCTTAAGTAACAAATGAACATGATTCGGCATAATACAATATGCATACATTTCGAAATGACTGATTTTTTTACATTGAATTAAAATGCTGATAAACTTTTTATAGTCTTGTTCATCAAAAAAGATTTGATCCTTGTTATTACCGCGCATCATAAGATGATAGATACCGGTTTGACTCTTTTTTCTCGCTTGCCGTGCCATAATAAAATCACCTCGCCTTATTATGATATCATACTATTTATACAAAAGCAAGACATAGAACCGTCCCCTGTCACCCCCCTGTCACCTTTTCTTTTTTTAAAAAAATAAGACTGCATCCGAGGATGCAGTCTGTATTTTTAGATATAATCTTCTAATTATTCATCAATCTCGGTAACAACGCCGGAACCAACAGTTCTGCCGCCTTCACGGATAGCGAAACGAAGACCTGCTTCGATAGCGATAGGAGTGATAAGCTCAACATCCATAACTACGTTATCACCGGGCATGCACATCTCTGTGCCTTCGGGAAGATTGATTACGCCTGTAACGTCAGTTGTTCTGAAATAGAACTGCGGACGATAGTTGTTGAAGAACGGAGTGTGACGGCCGCCTTCATCCTTAGTCAAAACGTAAACCTGACCCTTGAACTTGGTGTGGGGGTTGATGGAACCGGGAGCACAAAGAACTTGACCTCTTTCGATGTCTGTTCTCTGGATACCACGAAGAAGAGCACCGATGTTATCGCCAGCCTCAGCATAGTCGAGGAGCTTTCTGAACATCTCGATACCGGTAACAACTGTGGAACGCTTTTCATCTTGAAGACCAACGATTTCAACAGTGTCATTCATCTTGAGTTGACCTCTCTCAACTCTACCGGTAGCAACGGTACCACGACCGGTGATGGTGAATACGTCCTCAACAGGCATCAAGAACGGTTTGCTATCGTCTCTTTCGGGAGTCGGGATATAGCTGTCAACAGCTTCCATGAGTTCCCAAATGCAAGCGATTTCGGGAGCGTTGATGTCGCCGCCGTCATACTCAAGAGCCTTAAGAGCAGAACCCTTAATGATCGGAGAATCCTCCGGGAATTCATACTCGCCGAGAGTCTCAGCAACTTCCATTTCAACGAGCTCGAGAAGCTCTTCGTCGTCTACCTGGTCGCACTTGTTAAGGAATACAACGATTGCCGGTACACCTACCTGACGAGCAAGGAGTAAGTGCTCCTTAGTCTGAGCCATAGGACCATCAGAAGCAGCGATTACGAGGATAGCGCCGTCCATCTGAGCGGCGCTCATCATGATCATCTCCAAGTACGGCTTTGTCGACCTGACAAACCCGGACGGCTCCGACTTCCCCGGCACACGCGGGGCGGACTCGGCCCGCGTGGCGGCCCAGGTGGTCAGCG
>JAFWGH010000110.1 GCA_017512465.1 Clostridia bacterium | reverse complement strand
GAACCTGCACCACCACCGGCATTAGCCGAGCGAAGCGAACGCCAAGGTTCCGGGTACCAACTCCAAATCTTTGATTTGGTTAGTTGGTCGGGTTCTTAACTGCTAATGTGCTAACAGCTAATAGGCTGATTCAGGTGGCAACGCGTGGCGTTGCATTGTAAAGACCTCTCGACTGCGCTCGAGGTGACAGATTTGTGTCATCTTGAGGAGCAAAGCGACGAAAGGTCTTTTAATTTAGCATTTAGCATTTTGAATTTAGCATTCATAATTGTTTGCGCAGCGAACCTGCGGCGAAGCCGCTAAATGATGTTTGTTCCGCAGCGCGAAACAATATAAAAACTAATATAAAAGCAGGTATGAAACATGCGTTTCATACCTGCTTTTTTCATTATAATACTGATGTATGCTTATGCGGTATATCAGTTTTCAGCGCCCTGCTCTGCTGCTGCAGCAGCTTTTTTCTTGCGCCTTGCAACCAGGATAATGACAACTGCCGCAACAGCTACAATACCTGCCAAGGTGCCCACAAAGAGCGGTGTGTTGTAGAAGAAACGTGCCAAAGCATTACTCGAAACAGTAATGTGTTTAAAGACAAGCTGTTCAAACGCATTGCCCGCATTATCTTCATAATTAAAGGTTACATCACTGTAATTGCCTTTAAGAACGAAGGAATACTCGCCTGTTTCCTTATCAAAGTTAAACTGATACTGCTCATCGCCAAGCATAATAACTTGGGCATCGTCACCCTTACCGATGGTTAAGTTCACGCTATCATAGTTGATACCCGAACCGGTATCGATAGGCTTAAAGGTAACTGTATATTCGCCTGCCGCGATGGAATACCAACCATCCTTCTTGCTCTCGTCGAGGTTGATTTCAATCGTCGGTGCCGTTTCATCATGGATAAAGGTGAAAATCGGCAGTTTATCCGCATCGGGTGCCATACCCTTCTTATTACTGTTTTTGCTGGTATTGCCTGCAGCATCATGCGAGGTAATCAACAGCTTATACAGTGCATCATTATCAAATACAGGAGCGTTTATTGCATAGATAACGGTGTAATAACCATTGTTTTCTCTTGTGCTGCCGCCGGCAACGGTATAGTCATCACCGGATTTAAGTGTACCAAGCTTACCATCAACCGAAAGCTGCAATACCGATTTACTTATTTTAATCGGGTCTACATTTCTCTCTTGGATAGTGATGCATGCATAATCATTGGGATTGTTGGTATACTTCTGATCAACAAGCTTGGCTGCCGAATCACCCAAGATGAAGATGGAGCCGTTGCGGTTAATTGCGAAGTAACGCACAATTTTTGAAGTATTACCCGCCTTATCCATCGCTGTTATCGTGACGGTATAGAAATCATCCTTCTGCTTGTTATCTTTGCTGATTTGTTCGATAATTTCATCAATATCCACAGTGGTACCGGCGCTGCTGATATCCTTGTTATAGTTGTGCACCTTACCGAAGATATTAATGCTCACAGAATCGTAATAAGTATCCTGCATCTGCACACCGGAGGAGAATTCCTTGTTGGTCGTAGCATCCATTTGCTCTCCTGTATCCTTACCGTTAAAGGTATAGGTGATTGTCGGATTTTGCTGGTCAACATAGAATGATTCAGGTGTGTAATCCCTTACTCTTGCACCATTTTGTACAAAGATAGCATCACGATTTGCCCTATCCTTACAGGTGAAATCAAGTGTGTACTTGTCGCCCTTAACGGAATCTGCCGCAAAGGTTGCGGTATGGGTATCGCCGCTGTTGCTCCAGCTTAATTGCGTTTGTTGCGCGGAACCGTCATTCATCTGTAAGGTGAAGATAAATTTCTGCGGATTCCAGTTGTGCTCAACCACTTGAATGGTTGCAGTTCTGGTCTTATTGTAGTAATTTCCGTTTCTCGGTGTTGCCGCGCTCTGATAGCTTACGGTTACAACCGGATCTGTTAAGTCCACGGTGAATTCAGAGCCTGCTACCGTACCGGCTGCAAAAGCTACTTTTGCGCTGTTTTGTGCTCTGTCCTTACCGCTCACTTTAAAGGTATAGTCGCCGTCTCTATCAAACGGTACATTTGCCGTACAGCGATAGTTGCCATCCGAAAGCTTTGTCTTAGACCATGACAAATCGCTTAATCTGCTGCCGTTTTTCATCACATTCATCAATCCGGCATCAAAGTTTCTGTCAATCACTTCTACTGTAGCGGTTCTGGTATCCTTAAAGTATTTTTCCTCGCTTGCAGAGTTATTGTTGTAAGAAATCTTCACCTGCGGTCCGGTTTTATCTACACCAACAATATAATAATCATGGGTCGTATTGCCCGCTCTATCGGTTAATTCCACTAAGATGACAATATCATTGCTGTCGTTTTTAACAGTAATTTCTTTTTGCATGCGCGTGACGAGATTGCTATCGGACTTTTTGCTCCAGCCATCGTCGCCGCTGAGCACACCATCGTTATCTACTGTAACAACACCGCTGTCATTGTGCGCAGAGTCCTGATTGGGCTGACCGACGATGGACCATGCAATTTCCTTAATACCGGAATAAGTATCTGTAACGGTAAGCGTTACCGGAACATTTTTGTTATAAAGCGGAACCTTCTGATTTACATCATAATCTCTTTTTTCTTTAGGCTCCAGATCGCCGGCACCCGGAACGCTCTTGTTATACTTGTCATTTTCGGTTGAGATAGGTTTGGGTAATGCAAACTCAATAGACGAAGTTTTCTTATGCATTGCCATATCTTCCAATACCGTGTCATACGGATTGACATAGCCATCATACTGTGCGGAGAGATAATCATAGTAAGCCGAGGATACCCAACCCTTGCTCTGCTTGCCGGTCGGTGTATTTCCCGCATGATCCGTAGCAATGGCATACAAGCTGCCCTTGAAGGGACCCGTGATTAAGAAGGTCTTGGTGGAGTACCCGACTCCGCTTGCATTCTGCACAAAGGAATTTTCTACCGGCTTACAGGTGACCGCCTTACCGGCAGTGTTGTAAGCATTCAGCACAATGTCGCTCACACCGCAGGTGTGCTTGTTAAACTCCGGCTCATAATCGCACACATACACTGTCACTAAGGTGTCTTTTTCAAAGTAATAATCGTAATACTTTGTATCCTTATCGACAACTGCTGCCTTATCGCCGTTTTCATACTCTTCGTCACCAACATAGGCTTTGCCATTGGTTTTAAAGGAGAAATTTGATACCATCGGTGCGAAAACATCGATATAGGCTGTATAGCTGGCGCTGCTTACATTGCCCGCATTATCGGTTAAGGTAACCTTTAAGGTGTATTTGCCATCCTTGTAAGCATCATCATCCTTATCCACTTCCCCGATTTGTGCGGAACTGATTTCAAAGCTGCGATCTTCAATCAAATTCTCGCCGCTGTAGTAATCGCTAATATTATTACCTTTGGCATCAAAGTATATAGGATGATTGTTGAGCGTAACTTCTATATTACCGATACCGGAGTTACCATCATTGACCTTTACATGGAAATTAAAGTTGCCCGGGAAGGTATCTTTGGAAGCATAGTCTTTAGTATCATCTACCGTAATGGCAATGCTGCCCTCCTGCTTATCTTTAATGATACCTTCATACGGGTTGATGCCTTCTTCTGTATAGTCTTTAATCTTATCAACAGTGGTGCTGTTCTCGGAATAATCCACTGCCGTAGCGGTTAAACCGTTTCTAAACTCCGGCGCAACGGTAAAGGTATAGATTTCATCCGGTTTCAAGCCTTCTTCTTTTGCATCGGGCACAAATTTGTTTTCAACCTGCACGGTTGTTTCAGCCACCGAACCGATTGCACCATCAACATCATAAGAAGAATAGGTAATGGTATCAATGCCCGCTACCGTATCCCTTGCGGTGATGGTCACCTCAGCATCAACTGCAGTGTTAAAGATACCGAAAGTGATGGAGTTAAGCACTTTTCTAACCACTGTGTTGTTGACAGACAGCTCTAACACTTCAGGCGCTGTCTTATCATAAGTCACATTCTTCGCGGTCTCTTCGGTCTGATTGCCTGCCATATCGGCATAGCTGTAGTCCACTATGAAGTTTGCTTCATATTCTTCAAGCGCAATGGCAATGGTGTGTTCATTGCCTTCATGCGTCCAGTTTGCATCATTTTTGAGGTAATTGACAAATGCAGTCTCAGCTGTTTCATTATGTATCTCTAAGAAATCAAATACTTTAATACCGCTTACAAAGTCTTCCGCATTAAAGTTGCGCTCCTCAACACACAGGGACAAGCCGATGGGATTAGCTTCATTATAATAATCGACTTCATTACCGTTGTCATCTTTAACAACCTGCACCGGTGTATTATAGTGCGCTGTAAACACTGCAGGTGTGGTATCGATAACCATGATTTCAGTGCTCACACTTGCACTGTGACCTGTTAAGTCGGTGTAAGTGAGTGTGACGGTGTAATCACCATCATTCACAGAGTCGTTGAGCTTTTTAGGAATTGTGATGCTGATTGTCTTGGCAACTTCATCCCAATGTGCGCTAAAGAGATTAGTCGCTTCATCGGGAAGGGCGCTGCCCTCATAATAGGGTTTATAATCCTCTTTCACATCCACGGGTTCAACATTCTTCTTAATACTGAGAACAACATCCTCTTTAAGTGCATCTACAATATTTGTTTTCGCCTTCAAATCGGCAAGGGATTTATAGTAGTTACGGAAGAAATATTCTTCATCTACCGTGAATTTCACGGTAGCATCGCCGTCATAATAATGCTTATCGTTATGCGTACGCACACTACCCTCATAGGCGGTTTCGGTGAATACCGGATCTGTTGTATCCACAATCACGCCATTGTAATCCTCATTTGTGGCATCCACAATCTCCTCAGTAGAGGACACATTACCGGAATTATCCCAAACAGTCGCTTTAAGAGAATCTTTGTATTCACTGTCAATGGTAAAGGTGTAGGTGTCACTATCGAGATGAGCGGGCACCAATTCTTTTTCTTCGGAATTGCCCTTGCTATCCTCAATCTTCAAAGAAATGTGCTCAAACTTCTGCAATCCGGAATAACCGTCACTCATCGTAATGGTCACATCCACATATCTGAAGAAGCCGAATGTGACTGCATCTATAATCCTGTATGCCAGTGCCTGTTTAGTGGAAAGCTCGATAGTCGGCAATTCTTCATCACAAGTAAAGGCATCCGGTGTTTCCGTACCTTTTTTGAAGATGCTGCCTTCATTTTCCGGCTTAGTGGTAAAGTCATTCTTTGCATAGTCTTTGAGCTCTGTCATTG
>JAFWGH010000109.1 GCA_017512465.1 Clostridia bacterium | reverse complement strand
GCCGTGGTTACGGCGATTTTTACCCTTTCTTTTTTTAAAAGATTATGATATTATTTTCTAAAATTATTGAAGTTTTAATCTTTTAGTTTTAACAAAAAAATATTGTCGTGCGGTTTTAGCCACTTTGTCGACACTCTGAAAGACTTACCTTTGCGGTAAGTCCTTTTTTCTTTATTTCATTTCTATGTTGTCTGTCAAAATATCTTCGGCAAACTCTTTGTTCATTTCGGGGTAAGCCGAAAGCATCGGTTCAACCTTTTTGCCTTTTTTGCGCTCAAAATAGTTTTTGGTAATCTTGACCACCAAGCCGCTTAAAGCGAGCAGACATATCAGGTTCGGTACTGCCATTAAACCGTTAAAGGTATCATCAATCGCCCAAATCAGTTCACTGTGAATGACTGAGGAAAGGGCAATGAGCAGCACATAAATAATTTTAAATGCGCCGACAATGTACTTGCGCTTTTCTATCTTAACCCAACCGAAGCAGAAATCAACTGCTTTTTCGCCGTAATACGACCAGGCAATGACGGTTGTAAACGCAAACAGCGGCAAAATAATCGAGAAAATTGCCGTGCCGAAACCGCCAAAGGAGGTTGAGAACATGTTCATGGACATGACACTGTCCTCCGCTTCGGTCGAAAGAGCTGTTAAATCAAAAGTGGTCAAAAACATGATGGCTGTCAGGGTACAGATGATGAAAGAGTCAAAGAACACTTCAAACACACCCCATAAACCCTGCTTAACCGGCTCTCTGGTTTCGGATGCCGAGTGGGCAATAACGGAAGAACCGAGACCCGCTTCGTTGGAAAATACGCCACGCGCCATACCTTTTTTAATCACCTGTGCGAAGGAGTAGCCGAGGATGCCGCCCCCTGCCGCTTTAAAGTTGAATGCCTTTGAGAAAATCAAGCCGAATGCGCTCGGGATGTTTTTAAAGTGCATGCCGATAGCAATGAGTGCCATCACAATAAAGAGTAAGGACATAAACGGAACAAGCAGCGAAGCGACTCTGCCGATGCGCTTGATACCGCCGATAATGACCACTGCGGTAATGATTGCCACCACAATACCGACAATGAGCTTAATGGTTTGTGTATTCTCCAGCGAAGAAGCTCTCGAGAGTGCTTCCGCGAGGGTGCCGGAGATTTTGTTGGTTTGCACGCCGCTCATACCGATAGCCGCAAACATACAGAAAATCGCGGCGAGGTAGGCAAGCCACTTCCACTTTAAACCGTAGGCAATGTAGTAGAAGGCACCGCCGGAGAGGTTACCGTCTTTATCCTTTTTGCGGTAGTATAAGCCGAGCACATTTTCGCTGTAATTGGTGACCATGCCGAAGAAAGCGGAAATCCACATCCAAAACACGGCGCCGGGACCGCCGGTTAAAATTGCGGAAACCACGCCCACGATGTTACCGGTACCGACTGTGCCGGAAATCGCCGTTGCAAACGCTTCAAACTGTGAAACGGACTGCAGGCGGCTGTCCTTTTGCTTCTTCTTGCCAAGTCCCTTGAGCGTAGGGATAATGGTCGTGTTGAGCGACTCGCCAAAGTGTGTTACCTGCAAGAAGCGGGTGCGCACCGTCAGCAAAATACCTGTGCCCAAAATCAAAATAATGACAGGCCAACCCCACACAATGCCGTTGAGGGTGTCATTGACCTTTTCAATGGTTGAAATAATGCTTTCCCACATACTGTTTTCTCCTATCATAGTCAAGTGCCTCACAAAAAAGAAAAGTCGGCAATAACCAATGCCGACAAATCATACCGATACGATGTTGCCCCGTCCTTTTGCCTGAGAGATTAGCAGAAGCGCACGCCCTGTTTGCACCTTCGGCATCCAAATGAATGGAATTCTCCGGGGGTTTGTCGGCAAACAGTCACTATCCTGCGCGTTTTACGCCTTCGGCGCCGTGCCGGAGCACGAACCTTTCCTGCTTGCTTCACCCAACTTTATTGAATTTGCAGAGATATTATATCACATCTTATGAAAAATGCAAGTATAATATGCATTATCGCGCAAAAAGAAATAGGGGTATGGATGCCCTTTATTTCTTTTTCTTCGGTGCTGGCAGCTCGGGATACATCGCTTTCACAAGTGAACACAAAAATGCTTTGTTTTCCACATCCTGCGCCAAAACCATGGGCTTTGCACCCTCATAGGGAAGCTCATACACCGCTTCCGGCAGCTTTTGCAAAAGCGCACCGACAGGTTTGAGCAATAATCTGTCATCGTAAATGCCGCCGAAAATTTTATCGCGGTAATACAAAATATACTCACCCATCATTGCCCGATAGCGAATATCCTGCAAATCGGACAATTGTTCCAATATAAAATCCAAATATTCTTTACTTGAAGCCATGCTGTTTTCTCCTATGAAGAATATATCATTATTATATAAGGTATCTTGAATATAAAGCAATCATTTTATTTTTGTGTGCCGCACCGCCGGCGGCGCAATACACCCGCATCTGCCGGTCGCCAACCGCTGACTGCCGACTGCTGACTGCTGACTGCTGACACAAAAGGGGCTGCCATACCGACAGCCCCTTTTGTGTTACTTATTAATAATCGTGGTGTCTTTAAGCAATACATCGTGGCTGCCGCCCTCCACAATAGAGGTAGAGGATACCACGGTCAGCTTAGCATCATTTTGGAAATCGGGAATGTTTAATGCACCGCAATTACACATCGCACTCTTCACTTTGGCAATGGTCGCCTCTACATTATCCTTGAGCGGTCCGGCATACGGCACATAGGAATCCACGCCCTCTTCAAATTTCAGCTTCTTATCGCCGCCGAGGTCATAGCGCTGCCAGTTTCTCGCATGGTTCGAACCCTCGCCCCAATACTCTTTATAGAAAGTTCCGTTAATATTAATCTTGTGTGTGGGGCTTTCCTCAAAGCGGGCAAAATATCTGCCGAGCATCACAAAATCCGCGCCCATTGCCAATGCTAAGGTAATATGGTAGTCGTGCACAATACCGCCATCCGCACAAATGGGGATGTAAATACCGGTTTCTCTATAGTATTCATCGCGCGCTTTTGCAACCTCAATAACCGCGGTCGCCTGCCCTCTGCCGATACCCTTTGTCTCTCTGGTAATGCAAATAGAACCGGGACCGATACCGATTTTAATAAAATCCGCACCCGCTTCGGCAAGGAAACGGAAGCCCTCCGCATCCACAACATTGCCGGCGCCGACCTTAACGCTGTCGCCGTATTTTTTGCGAATAAACTCAATCGTCAACTTCTGCCATTCGCTAAAGCCTTCGGAGGAGTCAATGCACAGCACATCGGCACCCGCCTCGACAAGTGCGGGTACACGCTCGGCATAATCGCGTGTGTTTATTCCGGCACCGACCATGTAGCGCTTTTGGTCATCAAGCAGCTCATTCGGATTGGACTTGTGCGAGTTATAGTCCTTACGGAATACAAAATACTTAAAATTGCCGTTTTCATCCACAATGGGAAGCTGATTAATTTTGTGCTCCCAAATGATATCATTTGCCTCGGAAATGCTCACGCCTTCTTTTGCCGTGACCATGCTCTGCACAGGTGTCATAAACTCCGATACCTTTAAATCCGGCGCCATTCTCGATACACGGTAATCACGCGAACCGACAATGCCTAAGAGCTTACCGTTTTTTGTGCCGTCATGCGTAATGGCAACCGTGGAGTGACCGGTGCGCTCCTTGAGCGCAACGACATCGGCAAGCGTGTCATCCGGTTTCAAATTACACTCACTCTCCACAAAACCCGCTTTATAGGATTTTACACGCGCCACCATGGCAGCCTCATCCTCAATAGTCTGTGAGCCGTAAATAAAGCTCATGCCGCCCTCTTTTGCAAGCGCAATCGCCATATTATCATCCGACACAGCCTGCATGATAGCGGAAATCATGGGAATATTCAGCGAAATTGCCGCTTCATCCCCCGCTGCTTTATTGTATTTGACAAGCGGTGTTTTAAGAGATACTTTGTCGGGAACACATTCCGATGAGGAATATCCCGGTACTAATAAATACTCGCTAAAAGTTCTTGACGGTTCTTCAAAAAAATATGCCATAGCAGCCTCCTGTTATTTTTAATGAAAACTGAAGAATGAAGGATGAATAATTGAGGGAGGGACACCCTCACCCGATTAAGAAAGAAAGTGCTGTTCTTTCATTTTGTATTTTTATGGGAACACTGCCGACAAAGGGCTGCATAATCAAGTGCGAATGTGTCGCCCTTAACTATTCATTATTCATTATACATTAAGAATTTGGGAGCCGCAAGGGCTCCGTAAATTCTTATTTATCTGACTATCAACTCTTCTCTGCCCGCACCGGTGCCGATAAATTTTACGGGTACGCCGGTGAGTTCTTCGATTCTTTGCAAATAGATTTTTGCTTTTTCGGGCAGCTGCTCATAGGTAGTTGCACCGCCGATATCGAAATCACCCTCAAACTCCTCATAAATCGGTTTGCAGGTGTTTTGGAATACGGCATTGGTGGAATAATTGGTGGTGCGCTCGCCGTTATAATCATATGCAACGCACAGCTTAAAGCGCGGCAGCTTGCCGATGGTATCTAAATGATTGATGGCAAGACCTGTGATGCCATTTACCTTGATAGCATAATTGAGTGCCACCAAATCCAGCCAGCCGCAACGGCGCGGCCGCTTTGTTGTGGCACCGTATTCATGCCCCAATTCTCTGATAGTATCGCCGATTTCATTGTTTTGCTCAGTGATATACGGACCTTCTCCGACGCGGGAGGAATACGCTTTGAGCACGCCGTATACCTCGCCGATATCATGTGCGGAAAGTCCGGTTCCGGTACATACCCCGCCGACAGAAGGGCTTGAGGATGTCACAAACGGATAGGAGCCGAAGTCAATATCAAGCAGCGTTGCCTGTGCGCCCTCGCACAGCATGCTCATATCCTTTTGCAGGCAATCATGCAAAAGATTGATGGTATCACATACATATTTCTTTAAATAGGCGGCAAGCGGCAGATATTCCGCAATAATTGCATCCGCATCGACTTCCTTCCACCCGTTTGCTTTAAAGATAATATTTTTATTTTTAACATTCTTGCGCACCTTTTCTTCGAAGGTGTCGCCGATAAGGTCCTCCATGCGAATAGCGCAGCGCTCATATTTATCACAATAGCACGGTCCGATGCCCCTTGCCGTTGTGCCGATTTTATCCTCGGGAGCACGCTGTGCCTCCAGCATTTTATCCATCTCAATATGATAGGGCATAATCACGCTTGCCTTATCGCTGATGCGCAAATTCTCGATGGAATATCCATCTATACGCAATACTTCCAATTCCTCAATGAGTACGCGCGGGTCAATGACTACACCATTGCCGATAACCGCCAGTGTACCGGGAGTCAAAATCCCGGAGGGTGCTAAGTGAAACGCATACTTTTTTCCGTTTACCTGTATGGTATGACCGGCATTGTTGCCGCCCGAACAGCGCACGGTTACATCTGACTTAGTTGCAAGATAATCGATTACTTTACCTTTGCCCTCGTCGCCGAAAAAGGTGCCGAGCACAATATCAATTTTAGACATGGTGATAGTCCCCTTTAATTTATAATATAACTGTAATATTATACTATAATCTCTTGCTCCTTGTCAAACATGTATATTGCACAAAATACCGGAGATAATGATAAATGTAAAAACACATTAAGGAGGATGGAAAATGAGCAAGAAGAAAAAACATGAGAATAACCGCAACTTTGTGGAGGAACTCTCGCGCAACCTGAGCGAAAGTGCCAGAGAACCGATTCCCACGGATATTGACGGTGCCTATACCGGCTCGCCCGTGAGCGTTGAGGACGATTTAGAACAATAAAAGCTTAATGTCATAAAGCTTAGTGAGCGCAAAAAAAGCAATGCACAGCCGAAAGACTGTGCATTGCTTTTTTATGAAGCGGAGTTTCCGCTTTTAGTTTCTACTTAAACTGTTTTATATCAGCGCCGGTGTGCGTAGCATTTCACATTACTCCCTGCAAAGCAATAACGCAATCATTCAGAAGAATAATCCACAATCCACTCACCGTCAAACTGTACCACGCTCAGCATTTGCATTTCATCCTCTATGCCGTTAACATACAGCTGCACTTGTATATCACATCCCGCTGTCGGCATGATTCCCTTCGCAGCGGCAAAATCATCAATACGGCTTTGACTCCACTGGGTTTGAGAGAGTGTTTGAACATCTATTTTAAACCCGCTGCCGTATTTATCTGTAAGGCTCTGATGCAAGCTCTCGAGTGCAGTGCTTACATTATTTCTCAAATCACTCTCTGTCATAGAGGCATCGCTCAAAAGCTTGTCCTTGTAGCTGCCGGTGCCGACAATCGCGCGCATAAACAAATCGGCATCCTTTGTTTCAATCGCCTTCATCATCATTTCGACTGTAGCAATCGGTTCAAAAGCGTTGCTGCTACCGAAATCGAGATTAGAATTATCTTGACCGACTGTTGCTTGATTACCGCTTGCCGGCGCTTGTTTGGCGCTTGTTGCTGTTTGATCCTCCGTGGTAGTGTCGGAAACCGTGGATACAGATGTATCTGTTGTATCCGTTTCTTTGTCGCCCGAGAAAACAATAGCACAAACGATGCCGGCAATCACCACCACCGCTGCCACGGCAATGATAATAATCATTTTCGTATTCTTGTCGCCTTGCGGTGTCGGTGTAGGTGTACTCGGCGGTATCGGTGTAGGATTATTCTGCGGGGCAGATGCATTATGCTGCTTCGCCGGCGGTCCCCAATCGGCTGCAGTAAAGATGTTGTTATTATTATTTTGATTATCCATGTGATTACTCCCTCACTTTATTGACACATATAGTTATATCAAATTAGAATCGCAATGTCAATTCCTACAAAATCTTCTCTATTTCAAACAAAGTGCATATTTCATAATCGGGTATAAGTCCCGACATGTTTTTCTTATGATTTCGGTTAAACCATATTGTTTGCATACCTGCATTTTTGCCGCCGGCTATATCGCTGGTGAAGCTGTCGCCGATTATCACGCAATTTTCGGGCAAAATCGGTTCTTCCCGCCCCTCATTTAAGCGCGCAAGCGCCTGCACAAAAAAGGCTTTATCGGGTTTGGAAGCACCGATGTCCTCTGAAATAAAGCAGGCATCAAAATAATCTTTAAGCCCGCCGATTTCCAAGCGGTGAAGCTGTTGCGCGAAGGGGCCGTTACTCGCGGCGCATACAACATATTTTTCCGAGAGATACGCCAATGCCTGTACGCTGCCGTCAATCAATATCGCGCTGTCCCAAAGACAGTCTCTAAAATAGCGCTCAAAGCGCACGCCGTCAAACTCAATGCCCAGCGCTTCAAACACCAGATTGAAGCGAATCTCACCCAACGCTTTAAAATCCAGTGCGCCCTGCTCTATCCGATGCCACAATGCCGTATTGATACGCTCAAACACATTATACATATACGGCTTGTACACTTTTAAACCGAAATGCGCAAACCCGCTTTGCAGTGTTTGTTTGACATAGGCATCAAAATCCAACAAAGTATCATCGATATCTATAAAAATTGCCTGTTTCATTCTCTGTTAACTCCTGCGCTATGCGCTTTTTTCAATCAGGGGACGGTTAGCGTGAAAAAAACTTTCACGCAGTGAATAGAGAATAGTGAAGAGTGAATAAGAACCTGCCACAAGTGGCAGAACCTTGGCGTTCGCGGCACCTTGCGCCGCTCGGCTAAGTGGCGGGAGCCCTGTTTATCGCTTCGCCCTAATTATGTGACTTTCATTCATTGTGTGTGAATTTGAATTCATGCGGTGTTCCTTGATTGAATCTGTTCTGCCCGATTTATGCCTCTTCAATCAATTTCCCCGTGATGTGCTCCGGCACAAGAGCGAATACCAAAGTACCTTTGCCGGAACGCTCGATTTCTTCGAGAATGTAGGCATCGTCTTCGGTAAATTTATGACTGAGCGCGGTGCAAATCGCCATTGCTTTCTCATAATCTTCCACAATCTCTATCGTACCGAAAACCACGACACTTTTAATATGGAGCGCCCATTCCTCTGGCTCACGGTAGCCTCTGTCGTAAACACAAAAGGAAGCCTTGGAGTGCTTTAAAATAGCATCCACCTTGTGTCCCGCCCTGCCGGAATGAAAATAGAGCTTACCGCTTTCGGCATCATAGTAATGATTGAGCGGTACCGCATACGGGTAATCACCGTCACCAAGCACTGCCAACACCCCGCGCTTTTCGCTTTGCAACAGACGCAGGCACTCCTCTTTGTCGATGGTTCTGTTTTTTCTTGCAACTTCTCGAAATGTCATAATATTTCTCACCTGACAATCAAATCATTTAAATCCTTCTCTTTATTGAGAATGTTCAGGTCAATAAACTCTTCCCCGCCGCTGTAGCCTTCCAGCTTGCCTCGATTGAGATACTGCCACAAATACCAGTCTCCCTTATAGTTCCAGCTCAGCGGTGTATACAAGCTCGAAATCCACATTTTATAATCCCCGCTAAATTCATCCAAATACGCTTTATAAATATCCGCTCTCGTATAAATCATGGGTTTTATACCGTAGCGCGCTTCAACGGCATCCAAAAAAGCGGTTAATTCACACACCACATCCTCTTTTGCGGGCGGGTTTTCCTCTTTGTCGCCATAGTATTCCACATCCACAACCGGTACGAGCTGTCCTTTTATATCATCACCCAGCACTTGAATAAAGTTCTCTGCCTGAGTGCTGCCGGAACTGTCATAAGAGAAGAAATGATAGGCACCGTACAGCATGCCGGCCTGAGCCGCATGTTTGCGGTTGGCGGGAAACTTTTCATCCTGAAATGTACTGCCTTCCGTGGCTTTGATATACACAAAGGCGATATTTTGCTCTTTGAGTTTTGCCATGTCCACATCTGCCTGATACGCGGAAATATCCACGCCGATGGTGGCATTTTTTTCATTGACAAACCACTTGTTGATAAAAATAACTTTTTTCTTTGCCAAGACAAATACTGTCAAAAAAGTCAGCACCAATGCTGCTACGACGGCAATAATAATAATAACTATACTCTTTTTCTTCATTATGTTTCTATCCTTTCACCCGCGTGTCTTAACTTTTACGGGTTTTCTTTTTTTGCGCGGGAGTGCATCCGTCGATTCCCGAAAAGATTGCAGATTAACTACACCGGGATAGAAGAAAACGGAGGAGCTTCACGGCCCCTCCGCTATGCTTTCGGAGGAAAATCATTCGTTTTCGCTCAAAGGCTCGAAATATCCGACAACAACAGGACTTGTCTTCGTGCGGAAATTCGGCTCGCCGAATGTCAAAATCGCCGGGGTGATGCCCTTGACCAGCAAATCGTCAAGCAGTTTAGGCAGCGGGAACCCGCTGAAGTCAACATAGTACGCCGCAAGATTGCCCAGGTCGGGGAAAGAAGTATTTTTGATCTTGACGCAGTTTTTGTTGGTAAAATCAAAGGTGAGATGCCTCACGATGCAGGCCTCATAGAACCGGACGATTATCTTCAGGTGCTTTTTGTCAATCCAAGCACCCTTAACACAGGCGTGAAGTTTGAGCTGACCGTAGGACACGTTGCTCACAGCATAGTGATTGTCCATACCGATCTTCACTTCGTTTATGAACTGCCCCTCGCGCCACAAGAGCAGGAAATTGCCGTCCTTGTCCTTCCTCAGGCGGAACAGATCGGCACGCCCGATATGCTCGTCATAGACAGTCGACATCGTTGCCGCGAGCATAGAGGCGAAGGTGCTCGATTTTGTGAAGAGAGCTTTGTTGTTGAATTTCGCTTCGAGGCATTTATTTCTCGGCCGCACCGGAAGGTCATCCTTGTCACCGAGATGCGCGGTCAGCTCTCTGAGCGGCTGCTCATATTCCGCATCGGGTTCATCCCAAAGGGTGGCACACATATCCGTAATCGCTGCCGAGAGGAAATTGTCTCGCGCAATGCCGCTGTTGAATACAAGCACGGTGTCCTTGTCTTCAATAACGTAGCCTAACTGTCCGTAAAGTCCGTAGGCGCGGTATGCATTGGGCATAGCGGTGCGCCAAAAGCCGTAGCCGTAACCCTTTGTTACATCGATTTGGCCTCTTTTGACGGAGGGCACTTGATACTTTGTCGCCTCTTTCACCCAATCGGCGGGGATAACCTGCTTGCCGTTCCACATTCCATTGTGAGAATAGCAGATGATAATCTTCGCCATGTCCTCAAGCGGTAAATACAGACCCCAGCCGCCGGCAGCGTGCCCGAACATGTCAAGCTCCCAGTATGGCTTTTTGATTCCCAGCGGCTCGAAGAGTCGAGGATAGAGAAAATCGACAAGCTTCTGCTTGTACACGCGGCTGATAATCGCGGACAGGAGATAGAAATTGTCATTGACATATAAGAAAACCTTCCCGGGAGGCGCGATGGGTATCGTGTCAAAAAACAGTTTTATCCAATCCCTCTTATGACGGGTGGCAGCCATGCCTATCATTTTTCCCGCCGTCATCGTCACGAGATGGCGCACCGTTATTTTTTCATTGAACAGGCGCTTTTCGTACTCGGGGAAGAATTTGCAGATCGAGTCATTGAGCTTAATCTTGTCCTCCGCAACAGCAAAGCCGAGCGCTGTTGCCGTTATGGATTTCGAAAGAGAAAACTCCACATGAGGTGTAAGGTTTGTGTAAGGGCCGTGATAGCCCTCGGCGACGACTGTGCCGCCTTTTATAACCATGAACGAATCGATTCCGAGATTTTCCCTTTCGGAACGCTCGACAAAGTCATAAATGGCCTTGGGGTTTATTCCATTCTCAACGCAGTTGCCACGGGGTAAAAAATCTGACATAACGGATCCTCCTTATTTATTGAATAGGTTACATTTTGATTATATTTTATAATCAACACAATTTCAATAAAAATCAAAGATTTTTCCATGATAAATATTCAAGAATTAGAACCTTTTTGGTTTCTATCACCTGTGCGGATGAAATGCCCCTCCTGTATCGCGGCAAATGTTGCCACAGCGCAGACAAGCGCACCGCTGTAGCGAATATCAATAAAGCTAACGCTAAGCGGCAAAAGAAACAGCAAAACACCTGTTACTTTATTCATCACGGTGTGTGCGGCAACAAACTTTTTTTGCATCACAAAGCCGCTAATGATGTTAATGACTTTGATAAGTGCTATGGCAGCACTCCAGATATACAGCCATAGCGGAATATCCAACACCGGAAGTATCTTTATTAAGCATACGGCTACGAGAATCATATCGGCTGCTGTATCTAATTTCGAGCCGAAATCACTGACAGTATTTGTTTTTCTTGCAACAGCACCATCGATCATATCTGAGAATCCGGCAGCTATATACAGTGCATAAAATGATGGCGATAATGCCGGACAGAACATCAAAGCAATGCTTAGCACTATTCTGATTCCGGTGATGATATTTGCCATGTTAAACCGGTGTCCCTACTTCTATCAGATTTCCGTCTGGATCATAGAAACGTATAACCTTTTGTCCCCAGCTGTGCGTCAT
>JAFWGH010000108.1 GCA_017512465.1 Clostridia bacterium | reverse complement strand
GGGCAGGTTTTGGTAGTAACTGCTTCCTCTTCTTTTTTCTTGCCGATAGTAGCTGCTTTTCTGACAGCCTTTACAATCATAAACACAATAAATGCCATCAAAATAAAGCTGATAATCGAAGAAATAAAAGCGCCCAATTCCACTGTTGTAGCTTCATTGCCGGGGATGATTTCAAAACGCAGTGCGCTGAGCTTTCCATCCGCATTTCCGCCGATACAATTGAGAATCGGTGTAATAATCTTTTCAACCAAAGCAGTAACCACATCTTTAAAAGCAGCACCGATGATAACGCCGACTGCCAAGTCAATTACATTACCCTGATCAATAAACTCTTTAAATTCCTTAAATAATTTTTTCATATCCTTTTCTCCTCAAACAATATTAAAACTATTATACACCAATAAAAAAGACTTTTCAATACACAAATATCACTTTTCAAACTGTGCATAGTACAACTCACTATACACACCGCCGGAGGCGAGCAGTTTCTCATGTGTTCCGACTTCTACAATATCGCCGCCTTGCATAACCAAAATCAAATCGCTTTCGACAATGGTGGATAAGCGGTGCGCGATAACAAAGGATGTTTTACCCTTCATCAGCTTTTCAAACGCCTTTTGAATCTTGATTTCCGTGAGCGTATCCACGCTTGAAGTAGCTTCATCCAAAATAAGCATGGGCGCATCCGCAAGCATCGCTCTTGCAATGGTGAGCAGTTGTTTTTGCCCGGCAGAGAGTTCCTCGCCGCCGGCGGAAATGACCGTGTCGTAGCCTTGCGGCAGCCGCTTTATAAAGGAATGTGCATAGGCATCCTGCGCCGCTTTTATTACCTCTTGCTCGCTCGCTTGCGGCTTGGCATACGCAATATTTGCCCGCACACTGTCATGGAATAAAAAGGTTTCCTGCAACACCATGGCAAAAGAAGTGCGCAAGGAATCTCTGCTCACACCCGCTGTGTTTTTCCCATCTATACGAATTTCGCCGCTATCGGCATCATAAAAGCGCATTAATAAATTAACCAAGGTGGTTTTTCCGGCTCCGGTAGGACCGACTACCGCCACCTTGCTGCCGGGCGGTATCTGAAAGCTCACATCGCGAATAATCGGCTTGTCTTTAGTATAAGAAAACTGCACATGCTCAAACGCAATCGCGCCGCTTTTAACTTGTAATGCAGGGGTGTTTTCCGCTTCCTTCGGCTCACTCCGCGCATCAAAAATGCTGAAAATTCTGCCGAAAGAAGCATATGCCGCCTGCAACTGTGCCGTAACATTGGTTATCGCGTTAATCGGCGCTGCAAACTGTAGCGCGTAGGATAAAAACGCCGCTGTTAAGCCGATAGTCATTTGCTCTGTACCGAAGCTGTCGCTGCGCATGACTAAGAGCGCGCACACAACGCCGACAATGATATAGGTACTCGAATTCATCAATCGCGTTGTCGGGTTGACAAGTGAGGAAAAGAACTGCGCCTTTTGCCCATAGGTGTACAGCTGTTCATTTATATCTTCAAACTGTGCGCGAGAATCATCTTCAAGCGCATAAGCTTTTATGGTTTTTGCCGCTTCAATATGCTCCTTGGCATAGGCGTTGAGTGCGCCGACGGTTTGCTGTTGCTTTTTAAAAGTCTTATCAATATTTTTTACAATAAAAGAAGAAAGCAAAAACGCAAATGGCGTTAGCACCACAACAATTAAGGTAATCGCCCAATTTAAGGAAAACATCAATACGAGCGTACCAATAAGTGTGAAAACGCCGCAAAAGAGCTGTGAGGCGGAATTTTGTATTCCCTCTGTAATTGTTTCAGTATCGTTTGTAACGACACTCAATATATCGCCATGCGCTGTTTTATCATAATAGGCAATCGGCAAATGGTCGAGCTTATGCATGATATCCAAGCGCACTGCCCTGCCGATGCGAAATGCCATTTTATTGGAAAAAAGCTTTGTCAGCCAGTGACAGAGAGCACAACCGACCACAGCGCAGCCCATCCACACAGTGTAGTGTGTTAAAGCGGCGAAATCCACCGAGCCGACACCGTGAATCTCATCTATCGCTTTACCCATTAAATACGGCAAAAGCAGCTGCAATCCGCTTGCACCGGCGGCAAAAAGGATGGAGCATACAAAGCTAAGGCGTACACTTTTAAAGAAAAACGCAATCCTCTTAATCATCCGCATGCACCTCCCTCTTGGTTTGAGAGGCGTAAATAGCGCGATATGTCTCGCATGTACGCAAAAGATTTTTATGGCTATCGAAGCCGACACACGCGCCATCATCGAGCACCAGTATTTTATCGGCATGCTTAATAGTGCCGATGCGCTGTGAAACAGTAATCACCGTGCCGTCGTAATCGGAAGCAAGCGCTTTTCTCAAGCGCAAGTCCGTGGCATAATCCAAAGCGGAGGAGCTGTCATCCAAAATAAGTATCGGTGCCTGCGCTATCAAAGCGCGTGCAAGGCAAATGCGCTGGCGCTGCCCGCCCGAAAAGTTGCTGCCGCCCTCCTCACAAGATGTGAGCAATCCATCCGGCAGGAGGCAAATAAATTCATCTGCCTGTGCCATGGCGCAAGCGCGCTGCAACTGCTGTTCGGTAGCTGCGGGATTACCTTGTAAAATGTTTTCTCGAATGGTTCCTTTAAATACATGCGACTTTTGCATGGCGATGCTCACGCAGCGGTGTAACTGCTCACGGCTGTACTCTCTGACATCTCGTCCATTTATTTTTACCGCACCGCAATCTACATCATAAAATCGTGCGATTAAGCTCACAAGCGTGCTTTTGCCGCTGCCGATACCGCCGATAATCCCTAAGCTCTCCCCCTTTTTTAATGAGAAAGAAATATCATCGAGCGCTTTTTCTGCACCGGTATACGAAAAACCGACATGCTCAAACGAAACTACCGTATTGCTCTCAGCTGTTATTTCATGCGCTTTTTCATAAGTGATATCGGGCTCTGTGAGCAGTAATTCACACACCCTATCCTTCGCCACACCCGCTCTGATAAAGAGAATGATTAAATCCGCCACAACAAGCATAGCTGTCATAATATAAGAAATATATGTTGTTACTGCGATAATATCGCCTTTAGTCATACCTCCTGCATTTACCTGTATTCCGCCTGCCCACAGCACACTGATAATTAGAAAATTGAGCACAAGCAGTGTTGCGGGATTTAAAATAGCGGATATTTTTCCCACGCGCACACTCATAGATACAAACTCTTCCGTTGTATCTTTAAATTTTGCACGCTCCTTATCTTTTTTGGCAAATGCACGAATCACGCGCACACCGTCTAAACTTTCTGCGGCAACAAGGGCGATTTTATCGAGTTTTTTCTGTATTTTGCGGTACAGCGGAATGGTTTTGCGCATCACAAGCCAAATAATGAGCGCAAAAATCGGCGCGGTTGCCAAAATAATCAGTCCGAGCTTTATGTTGATGACAGATGCCATAATAAAAGAGCCAAGTACAATAAAGGGCGCACGAATAACCAGGCGAATAATCATGGCGACAGACTGTTGTAAAATATTGATATCATTGGTAATACGATTGAGAAGCGTTGCGGAGCCGAAGGTATCAAATTCCCGAAACGACAAAGCACAAATATGCTCAAACACGGCGCCGCGCAAATTGGTACCAAAGCCTTGCGATGCCACGGAAGCGCTGTGCTGGCATACCAAAGCACACCCTAAGCCGATAACGGCAAGGGCGAGCATAAGCAAGCCGATTTTTATGACATACGCCGTATCTTGCGAAGCAATTCCTATATCGATTAAATACTTTGCCATTAAGGTCGGCACCAGTATTTCCAATATCGCTTCGCTCAGTTTAAAGGCGGGACCGATAATGAGCTGCTTTTTATATGGTTTTAAATACTGCCATAATAATTTCATAGTTTCTCCTTTATAATATATTTTAACAAAAATTATCATTTTTTCAACAAAATATTGCGCAAAAGCTGATATTGTATTTTACTTAATTTTATTATATAATATATTACGAACTACATCCATGCGAAGGCATGGGCAGTGGAAATACCGATTTCTGAGAGAGCAGATATTCGATTAGCGAAAGAAAATCGACAACAGGCGTACTTTGTGTACTCCGTTGGTGATTTTCTGCCCGATTATCGGATAGCTGCCTCTCGGAATCGGTATCGATACTGCCCATCGCTTCGCCAAAGAAAGGAGTGGTATCTATGTTGTTCACTGCAGACATCGGTAATACAACAATTACTGTGGTTGTCTACAAAGAGGACAGAGCAATTTTATTGGGAAGAATTAATACAGACAGGCGCAAGACTTCCGACCAGTATGCGTACGATTTAAAAAACCTTCTCGAAAGTAAAAAATGCTCAACCGAGGGCTTTCAAGGTGCAATAATATCATCGGTTGTACCGGAGCTTTCCCCTGTTCTCAAAACTGCGATTAAAGAAACGCTTGGCGTGGATTGCTTAATGCTTGATTTGGGCGTGAAAACCAAGCTGTCCATTAAATGTGTTAATCGCGGTGAGCTTGGTGCCGACCTGGTTGCAGGCGCAGTCGGCGCAAAGCAAAAATACTCTTTGCCCTGCTTGATTTGGGATTTGGGTACTGCCACCAAAATCAGTGTGCTGGATAAATCCGGCGCATATTTAGGCTGTACTATCAGTGCGGGAATTAAAATGTGTATTGAGCATTTAGGCTCCGGCACCAGTTTACTTAATCCAATTGAAATTAAAGCGTATAACAAATCCTTCGGCAATGTAACCTTTGACTCTATTGCCTCCGGTACCATTGTCGGCACCGCCGTGATGCTCGAAGGCTTAAGTGAAAGAATTATTCGAGACTTAGGCTATCGGAAGGAAGAAGTCAGCATCATCATGACAGGCGGCCTTGCGCCGATTATCCGAGACAGTGTTGAAAAATTCACACCGGTATTGGATAAAACTTTAATTAACGACGGATTAAAACTGATTTATGCATACAATCAAGGGGGAAAGAAAACATGAAAAAGCAAAAAATTTACAGATTAAGTATTACGGGTATCCTGATTGCCATTTTAATTATTATGGCATTTACACCTGTCGGTTATTTAAGAATCGGTTTATTATCCATTACCTTTTTAACCGTGCCCATCATTGTCGGTGCCGTGTCTAACGGTCCGGTGGTCGGTGCTATTTTAGGCTTATGCTTCGGATTGACCAGTTTTGCACAGTGCTTCGGTATGGATGCTTTCGGTACAGCTTTAATGCAAATCAGCCCGATTAAAACCGCTATCATGTGCATTGTGCCGCGTGTTCTTATCGGCGTTGTGTGCGGTTTGCTGTATAAAGGACTTTCCAAAACAAAAATGCCCAAGGTAGCGCAATACGGCATCAGCGCTTTTAGCGCACCGCTGACAAACACCATTTTGTTTATGGGGCTGTTAATCCTCTTTTTCTGGAATTCGGAATACATCCAAGGCGTGGCAGCAGAGTTGGGCGGTACAACTGTTATTAAATTCTTGATTGCCATGGTCGGTATAAACGGTATAATTGAATTAATTGTTTGCACCATTTTAGGCACATTAATTCTCATCCCGCTGCAAAAGGCTGTTTCCAGATATCACATCAGCGAGTAAAGTATAAAATAATCTCCCTTCGCAATACTAATTGCGGAGGGATTTTTTTGATTATATCTTTATTGAGAGCCGTGATTATCTATTTACTGATTACAATCGCGCTTCGTTTTATGGGCAAGCGGCAAATCGGCGAAATGCAGCCGACCGAGCTTGTGGTAACCATATTGATATCGGAAGTGGCATCTATCCCGCTCGAGGATACGGATACACCTCTGTTTGCGGCATTTATACCGGTAATACTCATCGTGTGCTTAGAGGTGCTTATTTCCGGCATCAGCTTTCACAGTGTGAAATTTCGCCGCTTGTTTACCGGCAAGCCCATCATTGTGATAAACAATGGTCAAATAGACCAAAAAGCGCTTAAAAGCCTGCGCATTTCCATTTCGGATTTGCTGGATACACTGCGCTTAAAGGGATTTTTTGATGTGCAAAAGGTAAAGTATGCAGTGGTGGAAATGAACGGTCAAATTTCGGTTATGCCTTGCGAAAGCGAAGCGCCCCTCACTCCGGCAGGAGCGGGAATAAGTGTGCAAAAAAAAGAAATTCCTTACACCGTTGTTACAAACGGCACACTCATCACCGGACATTTTAAAGAGGCATGTACAAGTGAAAAAGAGATTCAAAAGCAATTAAAAAAAGAAAACCTCTCACTAAAAGAGGTATTTTTAATGACCTGTGATCAACAGGGTAATTATTTTACGGTAAAGAAGGAACAGAATATATGAAACGCGTATGGATTGCACTGGTGCTGATAATATTGTGCACGGGATTTTGTTTGGTTTCTTTTTTCACCATTACAAATGACTGCAAAAGCCTTATTTCTCAAACACGGGAAATTGAAAAGCTCGCACAGCAAGAAGAGTTTGAACAAATAGTACAAGCGGCTGAACACATCCAAAGCGAATGGAATGAAGATGCCTTTTCCTTTTCGTTGCTCACCACGCACATTCACTATGACACTTTAGAGGAGTGTACGGATAAGCTCTATCACGCATGTATGCAAAAAGATACAAAAGAAATCAAACGTGCCTGCGACGATTTAATTTTTGAAGCCAATCATATTATAGAGAGCATTCGCCCGAAAGCGCGCAATGTGTTCTAAAAGCTAAAGCAATGAGGACACCAAGGGGTGTCCTCATAAATATTTATTATCTCATTATTGATTTTCCGCAAACCATGAAAGGGTATTACCGATATAGGTTTGCGCAAGAAAATTATTGGCATTGGTATCCGTTGCGTGGTTTGCAAACGGTACACGAATGAGTTTTGCTGTAATGCCTTTATCCGCGAGTGCTTGAAAAAAACGCTCCGAGGACTCTATAGGCACAGAGGAATCGGCTTTACCATGCACAATCAGTGTGGACGGTGTATTCTTGTCAATATAGCGCGTGGGATTGAGAGATTCATAGCGCTCGCTTTCCTCTTCGGGCAGCGCACCGAGATAGCTGACAGCCATCTTTTTTGCCGCAGAAGAAGTGAGCATGTTTGTGGAATAATAGAAATCTTTTATATCTGTGACCGGATAAATAACACTCACGGCTTTCACCGCATGCGGCATATGGTAAATCCCGCTGTTAATTTTGTAAGCGAGCTCGAGCGCCAAATTACCGCCGGCGGAGTCACCAACCATATACAGCTTTTCCATGTTGCCACCGAAATCGGATACCGTGTTTTCGCAATACGCCAGCGCATGGAGCAACTGCTCTTCCGTGACATCGTATAAATGCTCCTCATCATTGGATAAATCATAGTCCGGACACATCACGACATAGCCGTTTTGTGCAAAAGACTGCGTTGTTTGCAACCTATCGGTTCGAGCGCCTTGTATCCACCCGCCTCCGTGAGTATAGAAAATAACAGGCTTGTTTGTTTTCCCATCGTCCTGGTAATAAATCGAAATCGGAATATTATCGTTCTTTTGGTCAACATAAACGCCTTCCTCTACAAGCACGCCATCGGCGCTATAAGGAACAAACGCTTTAAAAAAGCTGATTTTTTCGCCTTGAGCATTAACGGTACTCAGAATTACCGCGCTCAAAACAATCATAACAATGACATTGGTTGCAGCAAGACAAAACGCTGCAATGCTTCTCTTATTCTTGCGTTTAATTAGAAGAAATACGGAAGCTGCCGCACACAATAGCACAAGAAACGCCAAAATCGGATAAACCGGTAAAAAGGCAATGCTTGCCACATCACCTACAAAAGGAATAAAGAAAAGGAGTGTACCCACTGCGATAAAAGTGCAAACAATTAAGCACAGCCAAAACAGTGCAAAACCGATTTTTATAAAAGCTCTTTTCTTTTTCATACGCTCACCTATTCATCCGAAATTTTCTAAAATAATCGGAATGGCAAGAAGGACCTCACCATTCCGATTTAGTTTCGGTTAAAGACTTATGCCTTTACTTTCTTGACTTGTTTGTCTTTTTTGCCCAGTAATACTTTAAGCACAAAGAGAGTACCAATCATCAATACGATAGCAATCGGAAGCGCAATCCAAGCATTTTGTACAAAGCCTGCAATAATGTAGCTGACAAAGGATACACCCGCCACAGTCAAAGCATACGGCAACTGCGTGGAAACGTGGTTGATGTGGTTACACTGTGCACCTGCTGATGCCATGATAGTGGTATCGGAAATCGGTGAGCAGTGGTCGCCGCATACAGCACCTGCCATACAAGCGGAAACTGCAATGATGGTGATATTGCCGTTTGCACCGCTGAATACGCTCAAAACAATCGGGATGAGAATACCGAAGGTACCCCAAGAAGTACCGGTGGCGAATGACAAACCGACTGCAATCGCAAAGATAATTGCGGGCAAGAAGTTTTGGAAGGAGCCTGCGGAACCTTCAATGAGTTGAGAAATGAAGATTTTTGCGCCAAGGCTGTCTGTCATGGTCTTTAATGTCCAAGCGCATACCAAAATCAAGATAGCCGGTACCATTGCTTTGAAGCCTTCGGGAATTGCCTGCATGCAATCCTTGAAGGAAATAACTCTTCTGCAAAGGAAATAGATTAACGCAAAGATAATGGTAACAAACGAGCCGTAAACCAAGCCGACGGAAGCATCGGAATTGGAGAAGGCGGTAATAAAGTTCTTGTAGCCTTCTTCGCCCTCGGTAAAGAAGCCGCCGGAATAAATCATACCGACAACACAAGCGGCGATTAAGAAGATGACGGGGATGATTAAGTCAATGACCTTACCTTTTTCATTCACTTCTTCATCATTCTTCGGTGCATTGAGTTCTTCAACAGCCTTGCCCATTCTTGCAGCTGCTTCAAATTTTTTCATCGGACCGTAATCAAATTTTGCTACGGAAATGAATATCATCATCACGATGGTTAAGAGTGCATAGAAATTAAACGGAATTGCTCTTACAAATAAAGACATACCGCTCTCTGCACCTGCACCGTTTGCAAAACCTGCAACCGCAGCTGCCCAAGAGGAAATCGGGGCAATGATACATACGGGCGCAGCCGTAGCATCGATTAAGTAAGAGAGTTTTTCTCTGGAGATTTTCTTTTGGTCTGTAACCGGGCGCATAACAGAGCCTACGGTTAAGCAGTTAAAGTAGTCATCAATAAAGATAAGTACGCCAAGAGCAATGGTAGCGAGCTGCGCACCCAAAGTGGATTTAATGTGCTTTGCTGCCCATCTGCCGAATGCGGCGGAACCGCCGGTCTTATTCATCATGGCAACGAGCGCGCCTAAAAGCACAAGGAAAATGATAATACCGATATTATAGGAATCGGCAACGGAATCAATAAAGCCTTCTTTAAATACATGAACGACTGTTTTTTCGAAATTGAAATTGGAATAAATTAAGCCGCCGGCAAGAATACCTACAAACAGAGAAGAATATACTTCTTTGGTAATAAGCGCTAAAACAATAGCGATAATCGGCGGTACCAATGCCCAAAATGTAGCATAAGATTTGATATTCTCACGCACAGTATCGATGGCAATTTTAATATGCTCCTCAAAGCTCGGGTCTTCGCCGAGATTGTCCGCATAATTATCGACGTATGTTTTAGCTCCCTCTTCTTCATTCAAATTACAGGGAACTTCCTCATCGTCTACCACCTGCACGACAACAGTGTCTTCCTGGCTGACAATTTCCGTAGTATCGGTCTCTTTCGGCTCCGGTGCGGCGAAGGACATCACAGAGACTGCAACAATTGTGAGTATCATCATCACAACAGCAATCAGTGCGCCAACGCGCCTTGACTTCCTATTCATATTTTACCTCCTAAAAAAATTCGGATTGCGAGGCAATCCGAAATTAAATACTTCTTTAATCTTCGAAAGCACTCCACATACTATGTGACAGTTCTGCAGATATTCTCTGCAGCCCCGGCACCGCACTGTTACGGGTTGATTGCGGCACCTCGGCAAATTTCCCTTTCACTGCAACCGATACCCGACATGCTGCACTTACTTATGAAATTCGCACCTCTATTCAAGATTGAATTATATACAAATTAAATTTTACACATTATTACTGCACTTGTCAATATAATTAGAATAATTTATTAAATTAATTAATACTTTAGGATATCTTTTATCACTTCACCGGCAGTGATAAGACCTTCCACACCGGGCACAAAAGAAACCGTACCGGGAATATCTCTGCGCGAAGAATCCGCCGTAAGCTCCTTTTGCATAAGCCGCTGTACTTTTTCCGGCTCCGGTCTGCACCCCTGTTCGGGCGAATAGACAACCTTTAGGGAATCTATGTCTCTTTTTTTCAACTCTTTGCGCAACACTCTTGCCAAAGCATCGCTATGTGTTTTAAAAATATCGCTTACACAAAAAGCGGTGGCATCGAGCTTATTACCTGTACCCATGCACGAAATAATCGGCGTGCCCGCTTTCTTGGCGCACTCGATTAAGCAGAGCTTTGCACTCACCGTATCGACAGCATCCACAACATAATCATAGTGAGAAAAATCAAAGGTATCGGCATTTTCCGGCAAAAAGAATGTTTTATAGGTCTCCACGCTGCAATCGGGAGAAATATCCGCAATTCTTTTCTTTGCCACATCGACTTTATACTGACCAACAGTGGAATCTAAAGCATATAATTGGCGGTTAATATTGGTTTTTGAAATTACATCATTATCCACCAAATCTAATGCGCCGATACCGCCTCTTGCAAGTGCCTCTGCGCAATAACCGCCAACACCGCCTAAGCCGAATACGGCAACGCGGCTGTTTTTTAATAGCTTCATGCTCTCTTCTCCGAGCAGTAATTCGGTTCTTAAGAATCTCTCAGACACATCTACCACCTCGCATGCATTATAGCACATCCGGTTAAGAATGGCAAATAAGAGTTACGGCTCCGCAACCCTTATTTGACAAACGCTCTGTTTATTGCTACACTGTTTAAAACAAATAATTTCCGAGGTAACAAAAAATGAATGTGTATGATTTTGACAATACGATTTATGACGGCGAAAGTTGTTTTGATTTATTTAAGTTTTATATCAAAAAAGACCCTTCGCTTTTAAAACTGTTTCCCAAAGTGATAAAGGGCTTTGCACGCTATAAAAAAGGCGCTATCAGTTTAAACGAAATGATAGAAAAATATGTGCCGCTTGCAGAATCGCGCTTAAAATATATTGATTATGAAAACGAGCCCAAACAGTTTTGGGATGCCCATATGGACAAAATCAAACCTTTCTATAAAGAAATACAACAAGAAGATGATTTAATCATTACTGCCTCCCCCGATTTTCACATAGAGGAGATTTGCAGGCGGTTGGGCATAAAACAATACCTGACCACCAAGGTCGATAAAGAAAACGGCAAAATCACCTTTGCATGCATTCGGCAAAATAAAATTACCGCCTTTCGGGAACTTTACAGCAACAAAGAGATAGAAAACTTTTATACAGACTCTCCCGAAAATGATGCACCGATGATAGAGCTTGCCAAGCACGCCTTTGTGGTTACCGGCAATGATATAAAACAGGTGAAATAAGGACGAATAACGGCAACTGCCCGCGCATCAGCGCGGGCGGTTGCCTGTTTGTGAGGAGTGGATAGATAACTGATATTTTACGTATCTATCTATTTGAGCAATTTTGACAAATCTCAAACCTTTTTGCCATATCTGTCTTCTAAGAGCAATTCGGACATATCGCTGACATTGATGAAGGTATCGTAATTCACATCACACGCATCATTCACACCTGCTTCGGCTGTTTGACCGAGATTGGATATAACGACGCTTAAATCTGCAATATCAATAATATCGTCACCGTTGACATCGTAGACTTTAAAGGCACTGCTTTCCACATTCTCAATTGTGGAAACGCCTTGAATACTGTAATGCTCCGGCACATAATCATCCGCCAAATTGATGGTCGGCCTTGTACCGTAATACGGAGCAAACAACAAAGACGGATTTGTTCTTTCATAGTAAGTACCGCCGAAGCCGTCATTATCTTTGTCCTTACAGGTATTACCCAACGAATCGCAAATGATAGCGCTTTCCGCATAGGCAACACCATCTGCATAATAGATACCGTTATCGTTATTCACGGGATTTCCCGTATAGTCCGGGCGCAAAGCAAGCGCATAATCACTCACCGGCGCTCTGTAACTCTTAATATTATTGTCAATCTCATACTCTAAGAAATGGATTGTTCCGTATTTATGTGTTTCCAGTAAAACCTTTTTCGTAACATCCCAAATTTGCGTAACGCGTTGTAAGACTTCAATCTTATTGTAAGAATCATTCACCATGCAAGAATACAAACTTTGTTGTTCCTGTTCGGTGAAAGCAGCTGATGCGAAGTCGTTTTCCAACCAATTTTTCAGATTAGAGTTATGGTAATCGGGAATGAAATCCTTCATGAATTTAGAAATATTTCCGGTAAAAATTCCATCGTGGATATCTGCGCCGTAATCTTCTTCAAACCAAGGATTATCGCTTAAAAATCTTTCAAAATCTTTTGATGTGAAATAAGATTGGAAGTCAATAATATTGCAACAAATCAGTTTTTTAAATCCTGCCGGCGTACTGATAACTTTCCAATTTAAAGGTTCCCATAAGAAATAGTATGTGCCTGTTTTGCTCTCGCCGAATTCTTTTGTATCGTTTGTCAACAAATTGGCAGGTCGGTCTTCGCCTATCACCACTTTGCGATACCGTTTGCCCATAAATTCAAAGTCACCATAGGTGATATCGGCAGATTCATTATTTGTGTTAAACTGCCTGTACCCGTAATTCTTCATTTTGGGATTAACGGATGCAAATGCCGCCAACAGTGATTCATCCTTTACAAGGCTTTGCGGGTAAGAACCGAGTTGTACAATATCACCGCGCACAAATTCTGCCATGGTGATATTTTCACTGTTTCCGCAGAAGAAATCACCATCCGTTACAGGCTTACCGCATCTGCCGCAAGTGTAGTAATACGTGGCAGGCGCTGTTGTGGTTCTCGGGGTTCTGAGCGCTGTTTCGGTTGTTTCTTTTCTTAAATCGCTATGACCGAGCGCTGTTTCCGGCTTTTCATCATAGATATAGGTTTTCACATTCGGCTTATAGGTTGACGCTTTGTAGATTTTACCGCATCTTTTACAACATCTGTAATAGATTTCGTTGTGTGTGCAATCCGCTTTTTTATAGAGTTTTGTGTAATCCGGAGTTGCAACATCATGTCCCAATGCATTGCCGAAATATTCAACAAAGGCGCTATGGCATCCGGGATTTTGACATCTGTAAATAATGACACCGGGACTCAAACAATCCGGTTCCCTGACAGACTCTATCGCATAGTTACAATGCGACTGTTCGCTCTGCGGCAAACGGATAATAACACATTCCCGACAGTTTTCATATTTACACTCAAATTCAATTTCTTTGTTTTCACAGTTGCCCATGACAGTGCTGTAAAACTCATGCTTACTGCCGCCCTTACATGCCGGTAATTCTTCATCCTTCCCTAGCTTGACAGAATAAGTAGCTGCACAGGTATCACACTTAAAGCAGAGAAGCTTATCATCATTTATGCTCCAGCTCCATTGATGTTCATCCTCTTCACACCGCGGGGTCTGAGCGCCGGCAATCATGAATATACCGAACAACGCCAACAGTCCGATAAAGACAAAAGCGAGTGAAATTGTTTTCTTCATACAGATTCCTCCTTTACAGTTTCTCTTCGATTTCTATTATATAAATACAGCACGCTGCGTCAACAGCATATGGAAAAGTAATGAAAAATCATGTAAAAATAGAGAAATGGGGCATTTCCCCATTTCAAAATACACTGATTACCGTATTATCTTCCTCTAAATAGTGCGTGTATTTTTTGCGCAAATCATGCTGTTTGTCGCTCGATACACGAATGATTTTATCCTCCCCGTTTACATCTAAAATGATTTCGGTGCGCTTAAAGCATTTAATAAAATTCATATTTACAATATAGGAATAATGCGGCTCTGCAAAAAAAGAGGCATTCAGTTGACTTTTTAGTGCCTTAAACCCTTCTTTAAGTATATAGGTGTTATCACGCGTATGTAAATAAATTTTGCGCATTTTTGTTTCCGCATATACAATTTCCCGAAAGGATAATCTATACTTTGCCTTTGTCTTTAAATCATAAATGACGATATATGCATCATTAATCACTTCAATGGCTTTTTGCAGTGCAGATTGCAGGCGCTGCGGCTCAATCGGTTTTGCCATAAAGCGCAAAATATTATAATCGAGAGCATTATCAATATATTGCGTATAACCGGTCACAACGAGCACGATGGTCTTGGCACTGCGCTGTTTGAGTGCTTCAAGAACTTCGATGCCGCTGGCATCCCCCAACTCCATATCCAAAAACAAAATGTCACAAGCTTTTTCATCTTCTAAAAGACTTTTCGCACAAAAATATTTATAAATATTCGCTTCAATGGCACACTCGCTTAAGTATTCTCTAATGCTGCTTTCAAGGGCATTGCAAAAGCTTTCATTATCATCGCAAATTCCGATTTTCATACAAGAACACCTCAATTAGTTTCTGTTTGTGCATCTGTGTCTCATTATATCAAAATCTAATAAGAAAAATAGATTTTTCGTAAAACTCGGAAAAATATGCGTAAAAAAAGTAAAGCCGAAGGGTGCCCCTTCGCTTCACTTTTTAATACAAAGTTTTTTATTCAGTTTCTTCCTCATTCTGCTTATACTGCTTAAAATCAAGGCAGAGCATAGTGATATCATCAAACTGCGGTGCATCACCGACAAAGCTATCAATATCACTCTTAATCGCCGGTAATATTTCACTCGGAGTCAAATTCACCACTTGATTGAGTGCATTTTCAAGGCGCTCCATACCGTAAAGCTCATTGTTGGCATTGGTCGCTTCCGTAACACCATCTGTATACTGGAAGAGCTTATCACCGGGTGCAAGTGTAGTTGAGCCGAATTTGTATCTCACATCTTCCATACCTGCAAGCACAAAACCGGAATGAATTTTAAACACTTCAAATCTGCCGCCGGCACGGGCGATAAACGGCAATTCGTGACCGGCGTTAACAAAGCGCAATTCACCGGTGGTTAAATCCAAAACGCCCTCAAAGGCTGTGATGAATAAATCCTCACTGTTGGATTCGCACAAAATGTTATTTACCTCCGCAAAAACGGTACTCAGTTCCTTGCCGGGTGTGGTGTGGTCTTTAATCAAGGTTTTACCGATTACCATAAACAGCGCTGCGGGAACACCCTTACCCGAAACATCCGCCATGACTATGGCAAGGTGATTGTCATCCACCATAAAGAAGTCATAGAAATCGCCGCCAACCTCTTTAGCCGGGTCCATTGTAGCATGGATATCAAACTCCATTCTGTCGGTAAAGGCGGGGAAAATGCTAGGCAACATAGAGGATTGAATGTGTGTTGCAACATCCAATTCCGCGCCGATTCTTTCTTTTTCGGCGGTAACCGCAGTCAAATTGGTAATATAGGTATTAATATCCTGCTCCATCTGCTTAATGGAGTTACTGAGTGTTTCTACCTCATCTCCGGTATGTATATTGAGCTTGGAAATCGCAGATAATTCTTCTTTACTCTTTTGGTCACGATCTTCAACAAAGCTTCTTGCCGCTTTCGACAGCAAGTTAATCGGCTTCACCAAGGTGAAATTAATAATAACGAGAATCAAAGCACTCAACAAAACAGCGGCAATGCTCATAATGATAATGATATTGCGCAAATAACCGTATCGTTGTGTCATGATTTCATCCATGGAAATATCAACACCTACAAGTGCAACGGGATTACCGTCATCATCGCGCACCGGTTCCATAGAAGTACACAACCAGCCGTATTGATCATTGGTAATGAATGCCGGGATGCCGTTTTCGGGGTGGTCTGCTTCCTTTGTCGGTCCGCTGACTTCATGAGTCGTGCCTAACTGACATCTGTCATCGGCACGGTCGGCATCAAAAATATATGTACACTCATCTCCATCGAGCTTTTGCACATACAAATACATAATATCATTGTTGTCTTTCACATCAAAGAGCATGTCGAGCATTGCATAATACTTCTCATCCTTGATGGCATCCGCCTTGGCATCATAAGCCGCTTTGTAGGCTTCATCATCCCAATACTTGTCATCATCATACGCGCCGATTTTCTTCACTTCATTATAATAGCGCTCGAGGTCTTCCGCACTCAACTGTGAGGCGACAGTCTTAGCTAAATTCGAGCTCAGTGCCATATAATGCTTATCCATAGAGTCACTGTAAACATAGTAGCTGATGGTGACCGAAATCACGGATAAAATCACGGCGGCTATTAAAATCATAGCAATGGATTTAAAGCGCAGCGATAAAACACGGTTTTTTCTTTTTTTGGGTTGCTTTGCCATAGTCATCTTTCCTTTATAATAAAATTAAATTAATATACGCATGATGAATCGTTGCATTATAGACAATCGAGGAAGGAATACTCTTTTCATCCTCAACGCAAGGTGCGGGTAAATACAGTTTCATGCAAGCGGTTCCAAACATTTCGCAAACAGCGGCACTCAAAGAGTGCAGTTGTTCTAAAGATAAATTTGTTTCGGTAATAAAAAATGTATCCGCTTCGGGAGCGCCCATCAAAAAATACTCTTCACCACCAAGATGTACAGCAAGTGTTTTCCCCGAAAAATACGCATTTTCGGCAACGCACCAGCGCACATGCGCATCCTGCCATTTCACATAAGCGCGCTTGCCGAATGCGGCATCACGCATGCGGTTGTATTCCTCGGCAGATAAGGGCGATACCGATAGCGCCTGCTTTTCTCCGGGTTGAATGGTATGCAGATGCCATGCTCCATCCGGCTCGAAGCCGAATTTTTTGTAAAACGCGGTAATCTCCCACGAAGAAGGCTTTAAAAACAAAGCGTATGCATTTTGCTTTGCCTGCGCCGTGACATATGCGAGTAAAGCGCTCATATAACCTTTATTTCTATGCCGCGGATGTGTACCGGCAGCATAAATGTATTTTACATCCTGTTTCCTGTCGCCATCCGCTAAAGCCGCCTGCATTAAATGCACCATACTGACCGGTTTCGTGCCCGCTACATACACATAAATGTGCATACGTTCAAAATTCTCTCGGTAGAAATAGTGAATATACTCCTCACTGTCGAAAAAGCAGGCATGCCATATTGCACAAAGTGCAGGGATATCCGCTTTTTCGGCAAGGCGTATACCGTCTGTCATGTCACTCACTATTCCACCTCCACGGTCAGGGTGTTAAAACCCGCGTATCTGCGGTAGAAAAACTTTTTAGATTTGGATTTTACAATTTGAATACCCAGCGAAGCCAAATGCTCCTCGTTATCATAGTTTTGTCCAATCGTCATGGCAAAGGGATTGAAGCTGACCGCATTATCGCGAATATGAATCATGACCATGCCATCCTGCTCAAAGCACAGCGTTAACTGGATATATTCATCACCCTGGCTGTGAAAAGCATTTTCAATAATTGCCTGACACACCTCTTCAATGCATATGGAAACACAGTACATTTGCTTCGTGTTCGCATTGTTTTCTTCACAAAACGCCTCGGAAAGGCTCAACAGCTCCGATATATTGGTCGAATTGGTATCTAAAACATAGGTAAAGACTTTATTGGAAACGACTTGTTTATGCTTGCGCGCAATCGGCACCCAAATCAAGAGCGTGAGTACCTCTGCCCCCAAGAAGGTGAACCAGAACCATTGCAGATCAAACAGCGAAAGCACGGCGGCAAACGCCAAAAAACACACAAAGGTGCGCAGTTGGTTTATCATGAGCACCAATTTTTCTCTCTTAATAGACTGGAAGCATGCGCTCCAAATTAAATTCAAACCGGCGGGTATAACGGAAAGGCAAAACAAACGCACCGCAAAGGCGCCGGCAGTAATTGTATCACCCTTTAAGCCGAACAGAGAGCACACCGATGGCGCAAAAATGGCGAACAATATGGCAATAACACCGCCGCCAATTACACCTATCCATATACCCAGCGACATCACACGCTTAATCGCTGTTCTGTTATGCTCTGCAAAGAAAGTACCGCTCAAAGGCTGCACCGTATCGCTGAGCACGGTATAGATTGCCAGTGCAAGATAGGAAACATTTTGCACGACATTTAACTGGGCAAGCGCACTTTCACCGCCCATGCGCATCAAAATGATATTGACAATAAGCAGCGCCGCAAATTGACCGATATAGCCGACAGATGAGGACATACCGGTTTTTAAAGCGGAAAAAATCAATTTAAAATCCGGTTTAACAAAGCGAAAGCGCAAAATCGCCCATTTTCTTGTAAAATGCAATAAGAATATACATACGCCTACCGCTTTTCCTAAAACTGTGGCATAAATTGCGCCGCGCACATCTAAATGAAAACCCATAATAAATACCGCACTGGCAATAACATCGGTAAAATAACCGATTGCAAAGCCGGCACTGGCAAGCTTCGCATTATCATCACAGCGCACGCAATAATAGAGCAAAAAGTATAAAAAGGTCAGCGGAGCACCTAAAAACATGATTTGCAAGTACTCTTTGGTATAGTTCCAAAGTTCGCTACCTTCTGTTCCCGCGCCGAGCAGCTTCAAAATGTAAGGCATCAGCGATAAACCTAAAGCGGCTACCATAAGACTGACAGCGACAGCCACCATGAGCATTTGCGAGAA
This sequence comes from Clostridia bacterium, assembly GCA_017512465.1. GTDB lineage: Bacteria > Bacillota > Clostridia > Oscillospirales > Acutalibacteraceae > RUG714. The sequence goes on along the minus strand of JAFWGH010000108.1, from coordinate 23,407 downwards.
TATTTCAACGCCTTTTTTCGCATCGCCCTTTCCGAGTGCTTGTGTATACTTTACAGAGGCACCCAAGGCAATGCCGACATCCAGCACATTATATACCATATAAACCGGCGCCACTAAGGACATGGTGGCAAGACCGACTTTGCCTAAGCGGATACCGACAAACAACGCATCTGCCACATCACCGAGTGCCAAGCCGATAGTGGAAATGAGCGTAGGCCAAAATAACCGACGAAACATTTTGTCGGTAAACGCTCTGCTTTTCATCATTACGGATGCGCTATCACTCATGGATATAACTGCCTTTCCAGACACGGGTCAATTCTTTGGGAATGCGCAGCATTTTATGTTTGCGCAAGCCTTCTAAACCCAAATCTTCTTCGGAATCTACTATTTTCACTGCGGGGGGTAATGCACTGTATAAGCTCCATTTCACAAAGCAGTCACAGCGATTATCCAACACCTTACAAAAGCTGATATCAAATATTTCTTCGCTCACAAAACAGCCGGCAACATAGGCTATATCTTCCCCATCCGCTTCAAAGAGTAACCCCCACACGGATAAATCGGAAAAATGATTCAAAGCCTCCTGTGCTGCACGCGTATCGGCAAGTGCATCACCGCTCTGCTGCTCCGCCCAGCGCTGATTTAAGCGCAGTGCCCGCGCAATATTTTCTTCGCTTAGCGGCTGTATGTCCCAATGCCGCGCAACCGCGCGCCCTTGGTTAATGCGATGTCGCAATCGTTTATAGCGTTTCCCGCTCAAGAGTGTTTGCTCTTGTCTATCATACAAATACGGGAACTCGGAGCGACACTCTTCAAAAACAAACTGACCGGGATACTCTCTTTCTAAAAAAAGTTTATCATCCTCAGTAAGTGTATAAAAAACGGGGTGTGAATATGCGAGCAAAGCATCGATCAATTGTTTTTTTCCGCTCTCACTGCCGCAGGGAAATAAATAGGCATGTTCTCCCTCTGCACCGTTTTTAACAAGAAAGGCATCATCGAGCAGGCATATTTCATACTGCTCATCCTCTTGCCAGGCAAAAAGTGAAGTGAAGGTATAGACATATAGGGTATTTGCGGAAGCGGTGCGAATGGCTTCCACCTGCTGTTTTTGTGATAAACTCAGCGGCGCAAAGCTCAGCGGCTGTAACACAGTTGTTTCGCTATGAATAATATCAATACTCCCCTCTTAAATATAAAAATCATAATAGTTACATAATTATAAATATTTTATCAAAAACATAAAAAATATGCAAGAAAAAGATATAAAAATAGAGATTGCCGGAAACTGACAATCTCTATATATGATATAACGCGAAAGTATAAATTTAAGCTTTGCTCCAGGTTACACCCTGCGGTGTATCTTTGAGCACAATGCCCATTGCCTTCAATTCATCACGAATGCGGTCCGCCTCCGCCCAATTCTTTTCGGCTCTGGCTTTAGTGCGCTGCTCTATAAGGGCTTCCACCTGTTCATCCAAACTGTCTTCCTTCTTTTGGTACACAAGTCCCAAAACATCGGTCAGTTCATTGAATAGCGCCAGCGCATATTCCGCGCTCTCTTTACCTTTATTTTCTGCCACTGCCGTGTTTGCCAGGCGCACAAGCTCAAAAACAGCCGCCAAAGCATCCGCTGTATTAAGGTCATCATCCATAGAAGCGATAAAATCCGACTTTTTCGCATCGACTGCTTCTTTATACGCTTCTTCTATAGCAGCACTTTCGGCAGAAGCAATATAATTTTCAAGGTTTTCTTTACAATTATACAGTCTTTCAAGCGCCGCTTTGCACTGCTCGATAATCTCTATTGAGTAGTTAATCGGCTTGCGGTAATGAGCGCTGATGATAAAATAGCGTATCGGCTCATAGCCATACACCTGCGCCACATCGCGCACGGTTTTGAAATTGCCTAAAGACTTACTCATCTTTTCATTATCGACATTAATATAGCCGTTGTGTATCCAATAATTCGCGAATGGCGCACCGTTACAGGTCTCGCTCTGTGCAATCTCATTTTCATGGTGCGGGAAAATCAAATCTTGCCCGCCGCAGTGAATATCAATGGTTGTGCCCAGATACTTTCTGTTCATTGCGGAGCATTCAATATGCCAGCCTGGTCTGCCGTGTCCCCAAGGTGAATCCCAATACGGCTCATCCGGCTTTGCAGCTTTCCAAAGCGCAAAGTCCATCGGGTCCTCTTTAATATCACCTATCGCAATTCTTGCGCCCGCCGCCAAATCTTCAAGCGGTTGGTGAGAAAGCTTACCGTACTCAGCAAATTTCTTTGTGCGGAAATACACATCGCCCTCTACCTCATAAGCAAAGCCTTTTGCCTGCAAATCGGAAACCATTTCGATTATCTCGGCAATGTTTTCCGTTGCCTTCGGGTGAATATCCGCCTTGCGCACATTCATTCCCTGCACATCGGTCCAATACTCGGCAATGTATTTTTCGGCAATTTTATCGTAGGTACTGCCCTCTTCATTCGCACGCTTAATGATTTTATCATCAATATCGGTGAAATTCTGCACAAAGGTAACCTCAAAACCTCTGTACTCCAAATATCTCCTGAGCGTATCAAATACACAAATCGGGCGCGCATTGCCGATATGGATAAAATTATAAACCGTAGGTCCGCAGGCATATATTTTCACTTTTCCGGGCTCGATGGTTTTTAACTGCTCTTTTTTTCTGCTTAATGTGTTAAAAATATACATTAATTACTCTCCTTGCCTTCCGCTTCATTTTGCTGTATCGTATCTAATTCTTTTGAAAGTCTGTCCACTTTTTTATGCAGCTTGCGCAGCTCGCGCATAACCGGGTCGGGAATATGCACCTGGTCGAGCTCTGTAACCCGCTCTCCCTTGGTGCGCACCACTCTTGCAGGTGAGCCGACAGCGGTGGAATTGGCGGGTACTTCACTGAGCACCACAGACCCCGCCGCAATACGTGTGTTATCCCCCACTTTAAAAGAGCCGAGCAGTTTTGCACCTGCACCAATCATTACATTATTGCCGATAGTCGGGTGGCGCTTACCGGTCTCCTTACCTGTACCGCCAAGGGTAACACCTTGATAAATGGTAACATCATCACCAATCTCGGTTGTCTCCCCGATCACCACGCCGTGACCGTGGTCAATAAAGAAGCGCTTGCCAATCGTGGCACCCGGATGGATTTCAATACCGGTTTTGTAGGCACAGCGCTGTGATATTAATCTGGCTCTCAAAAAATGCCCTTTTAAATACAGCTTATGTGCGCGCCGATAAGCCCGAATGGCTTTAAACCCGGGATAGCACAACAATATTTCCAAAGAAGATTTTGCTGCAGGATCTCTATCCTTAATGCACGCCATATCTTCTTTATAGACTTCAAACATAAATACCTCACAAAAGCTCGCTTCGCTCGCAATGAATAAAGAATAATGAAAAATGAAGAATGAAGGGCGGGAACACCCGCTCGTCCAAACAAACTACGCAAGTGACAAAGGTTTGCAAGCAGAACCTTTCCGGGTAAAAGTTGTCAAACCTTAATAGTCTCTCGCTTGCTCTTTTAGGCTAATTTCCTCGCTTTTTCTTTGCTTGGCGTTAGCCAAGCGGCATCAAAATCAAGCAAATTATCACAAAAATTCCTAAGCGAGAGATGCTGCGCAGTTTTGGTCAGCCTGTTTTTTGCTTAGGCAAGGCAAAACAGCGCAGTAATACGCGGGTATTACAAGGTGTTTTAACGCGGCATAAGTGAAAAACGGGCGACCTAAACCTGTTAAGGCTTGGCAGCTTTTACCCTTGCTTCGTTTGCTTGTCCTCTTCCCAAAAAGTTTGCTACGCAATACTTTTCGGGAGCCCTATTTGTCGTTCGCTCTATTCCTTATTAGTGCGGCATTTGCCGCACATTTAACTCGGGTGAGGGCAGAGCCCTCCCTTAACTCCAAACTCCACTCTTCAAACTCCAAACTGCTGTTCAAAGCGCGCTTTGAACAGCTCGACAAATACTTATTTGTAAAAGAAACAGCCCCTCAAGGCTGTTTCTTCTTGTAATTCACTTCCGCACCGTATAGCGCTTCGTTTATTGCATATTCCGCACCGAGGGCGGCAAGTAAGCTTGCTTTTCCCTTAACGCGGTGGGTGGGAATAAAGAGCACAATCGGGTTTGCATCCACTGCCTGCCCGACCTTGCGCGCCGCCTTGTCATCGCCGATAGCGATAGCAAGCTCCTTATAGGTGCGCGCTTCGCCGTAAGGTATTTGCGCACATGCCATCCACACCTGCTTTTCAAATTCCGTGCCTTCCGGGGAGAGCGGCACATCAAAGCTGCGGCGTTTCCCTTCAAAGTATTCGCCCAGCTGCTTTGCAGCGGTTTCGGTTAAGGTGTTTTGCGTATACTCAGCAGAGGGTGCGGAGGTAAAATATGCTCTTGTGATTGCTTCGCCGCCGTCGGAACAAAGCTCCAAATAGCCGAGCGGAGAGGAAAAAATGCTTTTATATATCATGAGTAATACCGAATGATAGATTTTAATTTGCCCAAAATAGCAACTTCGCTGACAATAATCGGTTCATACGCATCGTTTTCCGGCTGTAAGCGGAAATGCCCGTCTTCCTTATAAAAGGTTTTCACGGTTGCTTCATCGCCGACCAGCGCCACCACAATATCCCCGTTATTGGCATAGGGGGTGCGCTCTACCACGGCAATATCGCCATCAAAAATACCGGCATTTAACATACTCTCGCCACGCACTTTGAGTGCGAACAAGTCGGAAGAGGTGGAAGCGGGACCATTATAAGGGATGTAATCCATAACATCCTCAAATGCGAGCACCGGCTGACCGGCAGTAACAGTGCCGAGCAGCGGCACATGATTTACATTTTCCGCCATGCCGTTGATGCGGATGCTTCTCTTGTGCATCGGGTCACGCGTGATGTAGCCCTCTCTTTCGAGTGCATCTAAGCCTGCCTGTACCGAGGAGGTGGAGCTTAAACCGACTGCGGCGCAAATTTCGCGCACACTCGGCGGTACGCCCTCCATTGCCTTTTGGCGCAAAAAGTCATATATCTTTTTTTGTGTTTTACTGATTGCCATCATAAAACTCCTTAATTATTCTCTCACGCAAAGCATTATAACATACTTTTTTAAAAAAAGCAAACATTTGTTCGAAAGTTTTTCTTTTTTTTGGTAAAATGTGACTTTTTTCAAAAGCAGCGTGACATATTTGCGCAAAAATGCTATAATATGACATATATTTTAATTGTTTGAGGGTAATATGAAAAAATTTGTTTGCGCGCTGCTCGCGGTGCTCGTGGCGCTCTCGAGCGCCTTTGTGTATTCCGGAGCCGGCGCGACAAAAGAGAATACGATTTATGATGCTGTCGAGGCAGATGCCTTTATGCTCGTTTCATTAAACGAGACGGGTCATGCGATATTGGCACAGCGCAATGAGAACAAAGTGAAATATCCGGCATCACTGACAAAGGTTGCCACCGCCATGGTGGTCATCGACCGGGTAAAGAATTTAGAAAAACAAGTGGTTGTCAGCCAAAGTGCGGTAGATGCCGTAAGAGGAACGGGAGCGCAATCGGCATATTTGTATGCCGGAGAGAAGGTAAGCATTGAGCAGCTGTTATATTTGGCGATGATACATTCCGCTTGTGATGCCTGCCAGGTGCTTGCCGAGAGTGTGGCGGGAAGCGTGCCGAAATTTGTCGATATGATGAACAAATGGGCAAAATCCATCGGCTGCAAAAATACACATTTTGTCAATCCGGACGGATTGCATGATGATAATCATTATTCCACGGCGGTGGATTTAACCCGCATATCCCTTAAAGCGCTTAAAAATAAAAAATTTCTCACCATTGCCACGGCAACGGAGTATGCGTTTGACGGCTCGGTGTTTTATCATACCAACCGCATGCTGCACGAACCGCTTAAAGAGTATTATTACCCGTATGCCAAAGGCATCAAAACCGGCTATACCAAGCAGGCGGGCAGATGCCTTATCACAATGGCAAAAAAGAATAACCGCTCTTATCTTGCGGTGATTTTAGATGCTCCGCTTTTGTTTACAAAGGACAGAAAAGAGTATAATACCGCCTTTTTTGATGCAAAGGAATTATTTGAATGGGCATTTAAGGATTGGGATAAGCGCAAGGTATTGGAAGCCTTTGAACCGGTGGCGGCTTTGCCGGTGGAGGAAGCGAGCGGTAGTGAGAAAGTGCGCTTGATGTCACTGAGCAACATATATACCATGCTGCCGAAAAATGCACAGCCGGAGGATGTGTCCATCGAACCGATTGACCCGCCGAAGGAGCTCAAAGCACCTTTGAAACGCGGCGACTTTGTGTGCAAGGCGGCGGTAAAATATAAAAACAAGACAATCGGCACGGTGAATCTCGCGGTGTATGAAAGTGTAGAGCAAAATGTATTTTTAAGTGCCGTGCAGGGCATCGGCAGCTGGATACAGGGAATATTAAAAAAATAAAAAATGCAGGGCATGAGATTGCCCCGCATTTCTTTTTTTATCAGTTATTGACCGCGTGGTGAATCGGTGATACGGTTTCATCAATCGCTTCAAACGCATAGCCTTCGGAGAGACCGACCTTGAGCACCTTTGCAACCGCGGTAACCGTGGTATCCTTTGCGCCGGTGTCGTGCATTAAAACAATCGGTGTTTCATAATTTTCATGAATCCCCGCCATAATGTTGTCATACAGCTGCTTTGCCGGCAATCCGTCGGCATTGGCATCACCCGAGGAAATATTCCAATCAAAGTATTCATAGCCGTGATCTTTGCATTGACCGGTTAAAGTACTCATGATGCCGCTTGAATAATTGGCGCTGATGGTGTTGGAGCCGCCGCCCGGGAAGCGCATAAATACAGGCTCTACACCGGTAACCTTTTTGATTAAATCACGCGTTTTTTGATTGTCTGCCCAAAACGCCGCTTCACTGCGGTAAATTTCCGCATAGTCATGCGTATAGGTATGCACGGCAAGGGTATGCCCCTCATCCGCCATGCGCTTTAAAATGGCTTCATTGCCCGGTATATTTTGACCGACAATAAAGAAGGTGGCGTGACAATCATATTGTTTAAGTAAATCTAAAATTTTAATGGTATTGTAGCTCGGACCGTCATCAAAGGTCAAATAAACCACTTCACCGGAGGATTGCTTAAAGACGATGACATCTCTTTGTGCGCTCGCTTTGTTGCCGGCCGCATCCGCAACCGTGTATTTTACTGTATATTTGCCTTTTTTAGAGGTATCTACATTGTTTTGGATTTGAATGTTTTTGCTCAAATCACCATCCACCTTATCGGCTGCAGTGGCACCGGCATCTTTATAGGCTTCGCCGATTTTGACTTTTACGGTTTTTCCGCCCTTAAGCGTGATGGTGGGCGCGGTAGTATCGACCACTTCAATCAGGCGTACCGCTTCGGTTTTGTTAGTGCCCTTTTTGTTTGTGAGGGTATAGATTAACTCGTAAGTACCGGTTTTGGTGATATCGATACTTTTGTAATCCACTTCCACAAGATCGGTGGCATCTTCATCGCCCAAGGTTGCGCTGAAGCCGGGTTCCTCAAAAGGCGTGCCGCCTTCCAGGGTGATTTCCGTACTGCCCTGCAAGTTGATTTCCGGCTTAATCTTATATTCTTTAAAAATGCCAAAAACATCTAACTGCCATACGAGCAAAAAGCCGACGGCAAGCACGATAAGCACAACGAATACCGCGATAACTGCTTTTACTGATTTTTTCATTTTTGTATCTCCTTTAACGCAGTGGAATATAGTTTACAAATTGCGTAAAATCAACATTAAACACGAAGACCGCCACAAACGCTGCTGCTGCCAACAGCAGTATGCCGATGAGCAGTAAAATCAAGCTCATTTGCGCATAGCTCTTTTTACTTTTATTGGTGCGCGGTGAAAACGACCAAATTAAGAGCATAATTAAGTTTACGCACGGAATAGCGCATAATATGAATACCGCCAGCCAGTTTCTTTTTTTCATGGGCGCCAGTGTCGGGTCATCGGCAAACGGCGCTGCGGGCGGCACAGGCGCGCCTTGCTGCTCGTTGAGCTGAATGAGCGTATCTGCCGTGTTTTCTTCGGGCGGCAGCACCTGTTGCGGCTGCTGTGCCGCACCCGTGAGCTTATCCTCCTGCGTACTTTCCGCTTCCGGCGTTTGAGCCGCGGATTCGGGTGCCGCTTCACTTTTTTTGGCATTGACTTTAACAATGCGCGCTTTTCTGGCATCTGCAGGGATTTTGATTTGCTGCAAATCGAGCGCAATCGGCTGCTCTTTGAGCGCCTTGCCGCATTCTAAACAAAAGAGCGCGTTTTCTTTATTTTCACATCCGCATTGCTGACATTTCATCATGGGACCTCCATACTTCAAAAATACCGTAATCATAATCATTTTAACGGATATGGCGCACTTTGTCAAATAAAGAAACGGTTACAAATATATTAAAATATTATAAAAAATAATATTTTACTTTAAAAAAAATCAGATATATGATATACTTACTTTTATAATGGCAGAATATGCTGTTTTTATGGGGGAATTATCATTATGTCCGAACAAAAAAGAGACACAAATGAATTGATTATCGGCAGAAATCCTCTGATGGAAGCGCTTAAATCCGGCAGAGAATTAAACCAGGTTTTTGTCGCAAGAGGCGAGCGGACAGGCTCTATCGGAAAAATTATTTCTCTTGCCAAGCAAAAAGGCATTCCCATTAAAGAGGTAGATGCCAAAAAGCTTGATTACATGTCGGGCGGCGGCGTGCACCAAGGCGTAGCGGCGTTTTGTGCGGCGCATGAATACGCATCGCTGGAAGATATCTTTGAATACGCCGCACAAAAAGGAGAACCCCCGTTTATCATTGTGTGTGACAGTATAGAGGACCCGCACAATTTGGGCGCGATTATCCGCACGGCAGATGCCGTGGGCGCACACGGCGTGGTGGTGCCGAAACGGCGCAGCGCAGCGCTGACCGGTATTGTCGCGAAAGCGAGTGCCGGTGCGGTGGAATATGTGAAGGTTGCAAGAGTGACCAATTTGGCTTCGGCGCTCGAAGAGATGAAGCAAAGAAATGTGTGGCTGTACTGCTCGGATATGGACGGCACGGACTATACACAAGTGGATTACAGCGGTGCGCTGGCACTGATTATCGGCAGTGAAGGCAGAGGTGTCAGCCGATTGAGTAAACAGTTGAGTGATTTTACGGTCAGCTTGCCGATGAAGGGAAAAATCAATTCTCTGAATGCATCGGTAGCCGCCGCCGTGTTGATGTACGAAGCGGCAAAGAGCAGATAAGGAGCAGGGATGGAAGAGAAGAAATATTCAATTGATGAAATATTAGCGGAAACAAAGCATCATAGCTCTGCGCGCTCTGAAAGCAATATATCCCGTCAGGCAGATTTGCAGGCAAAGAAGCTTTTGGAAAGTATTCGCAGCGGCGAGGACAATACGGATGACAGCTTTGAAGCGCTGATGCGTGAGATTACCGCGCGCACCAAAGCAAGAAGTGACCGCCTCAGCGCACAAGAACTTGTGCAACCGGAGCCTGCGGCAGCAGAGGCGGCAGAGCAGCCGAAACAGGCGCCCGCGGCAGAAGCGGCGCCACAGCCGGAGCCTGCCATGCCGGATTACACACAGCCGGAGCCAACCCCGCAAGCGGCAAAAACGGCAAGCGCGCACAAGGAGATTACCATTGCGCCCGCACCGTCCGATATTCCGCAAAGACCGGTGCGCAAAAAATCCATTGAGGAGCTTGTCAGCGAGTTATCCGCACAACCCTCCAACAAAATTGACAGCGCACTGCAAAACAAAAAAGAAGAAAAAGCCGACCACAGAGAGAGGTCGCTTACGCGCACGGGTGTTATCCGAAAAGCGAATGCACTTATTGACAAAGCACCCGTCCAAGAGCCTGCGTCGCAGCCGGAGGCTGAGTACACCGCGGCAGGTGCGGCACCGGGCGGCCCCTTGCACAAGCAGGAAAAAATTGTCGGCGATAAGGAAGATATACAGACCAAAGCCTATAATGCCTATATTCGCACAAAGGAAAAGAAAAAGCAGGACACGGGCATTATTAAAACCATAGACATTAAAGTAGTCGGAAAACCTGCATCATCCCCTGCGCAGCAGGAGGAAAACGGGACCACCAAGGTACACTCCTTCTCTGTAATAGATGAGCAGACCGACACGGAAAAAACCTTTGTTGCCAATGCCTCCAAGCGGGTGATAAGCAATGTTTACCACACCGGCAATATTGAAGGGCAAACAAGGCTGGAAGGGTTCTTTGATGAGAGCGAATATGAAAAGATTTCGGAGGATGAATTAGAAGAACAGCTCGAGCTCAACCGCAGAGAAAAGATAGAGTCCTTCGAGCTGCAAAAGGAATTTAAAGACCAAAATGCACAGGCGGCGGAAGCTGCCTCCGGGCACTCGATTGACAATACCTATGCCCCCGAAAAAGAAACCCCGATTATTAATGATGTTATTGATTATAATTCCAAAAATGACCAGCGGGCGGTGTATATTGAGCTCGAGCAGCTTTTAAACCGTTTCAAGCTCAGAACCATACTCACCTTTGCGGCAGAAATTGCGGTGCTGATTGTCGGCATTTTCGGCGCCGGCATTCTCAGCGATTTCGGACCGGGCACCGCCAATGAGAGAATTTATATTATTATTAACTGCGCACTGCTGTTTACGATGATGGTGTTTAATGCCCGCGCAATTTTCAAAGGTCTTAAAGCGCTGTTTATGCTCAAACCGAGCGGCGACAGTTTAATGGCGTTTGCTTCCCTGGTCACCTTGGCACACTGTGTGCTTGCCCTTACCCTCGGGGAAAACGGCGCCGGCGTGAGCCACATTTATGTGGGCGCTATCGGATTTATCTTCTTATTAAACTGTTTCGGCAAGCGTTCCATGACACGCAGAATTTTCAAAAATTTCCGCTTTTTAATCAAAAAGGGTGAGAAATACAGCGTGGCTTGTGTGACCGAGCCGAAGGAGATTAAAGAATTTGCCAAAGGTGCAGATCCGGAGTATGCCGATGTGCGCTATAACACAAAAACCGAATTTGCCACACGCTTTTTGGCAAATTCATATGCGGATGACCCGTCCGACACGATTGCGAAAATCACGGCGTATCCGGCAATCGGCATTGCGCTGGTTATCGGCGTTGTAACCTATTTTCTGAGTAAAGACTTGATGGCGAGCATTTCCGCCGCCACTGCCGCCGTACTCATCGGGGTACCCGCAAGCTCCGGCATGGCATTTAACAAAGCGCTTGAAAATGCGGATGCGGCATTGCTCAAAGAGAGAGGCACGATTACGGGCTTTGTCTCTGTGTTTGACACCGCGCAGACCACGGCGGTTGTGCTTGAGAGCGCACAGCTGTTCCCCGCAAACACCTGCACACTGAAGGGTATGAAGCTCTTCAAAAAAATGCAGATGGATGAAGCGATACTTTATGCGGCGAGTGTGCTCAGCGAGACCAATCATCCGCTTAAAGCCGTGTTTATGGAATCGGTCAGCGAAGTGATGGATCATATGCCCAAGAGCTATGATACCGCTTATGAAGCAAAGCTGGGCTTATCTACCTGGATTTATGACAGAAAGGTGCTGTTGGGTAATCCGGAGATGATGAGTGCACACGGTATTGAGATACCGCCGACCGCGCAACCCGAGGAATATACCGGTGCAAACAAACGCACCATGTTTTTGGCGATTGACGGCTCTGTATACGCTATGTTTGTGGTGGAATACTATTCCGACCCGGAGATTGAGTATGAGCTGCAGCGCCTTGAAGCCTCCGGCGTGGAAATCCTGGTTAAGACAGAGGATTCCAATGTGGATGCCGATTTGATTTGTGAAGTGTTTGATTTAGAAAGCACCTCCGTGAAAATGATGAGCATGATTGCCGGCAATATATATGATGAAAAAACGGAGAAAGCCGTGTATAATGAAGCGAAAATTATCAACCGCGGCGACCCGGTCACCTTTATGCGTTCGGTGACGGCGTGTTCCATTTTGAGCGGGCAATTCAGTCTGTTAAAGACCTTGCAGTATATTGCCGTGATTTTGGGCGTGGTGATTATCGGCATATTGAGCTTTATGGGCTCTATTTCGGCAATCGGCCCCGTGCATATCGCGGTTTACGGCGCTTTTTGGATGATTGTAACCAATTTGATTCCGCGCATCTACAAAGCGGTGCCTAAGAGATGATTTATACCGCTTTCAGTGTGGTAATATCGGGTCTTTTAGCGAATTTTGGCGCTTTGTTCGTTTGCCTTACACAAAGTAAGGCTGCGCTCACAAATCATCAAAATTCATCTAAAATCCCTCAATATTCCCTACACCTCAAGCGATATAACTCATCTCTATCAAGAGTCTTACACAAAGTAAAATAGCATATAAACAGCAAATTCTTTAAGGAGAGCAGTCGATGAAATTAGTACTGTATTTACCGCAAATTATATTAACGCTGGTGGCAATATTCATTATTGTGCGCTGCTTTATTTCGCTGTTTTCCATGCGCCCCGCCGGCAAGCCCAAAGCGGTGCTGATTAACAAATCGACCGGCAAAAAGCTTGCCATCAGCACCTATGAGACCTCGATGGGCAGGGCAAAAAGCAGTGACATTCAGCTTGCAAGCACCATGGCGAGCCGTTCCCACGCGGTGATATCCAGGCGCAAAAAGGGCTGGTTTGTTACCGATACGGAATCGAAAACCGGTACCTTTGTCAACGGCGAGCAAACCGAAGGCGCTACCCGCATTTATCACGGTGACATCATTACCATCGGCGGGGTGGAATATACCTTTGTTGCGCCCCATGCTTCGCGTGAGGATGATGCGGCAGCCATACAGGTTAACCACGGCGTTACGGGGTATTTTATCAACATGGCGACCGGCTATACCTATACTATTCAAAACGGCAGGCTGACCATCGGCAGAACCCAAGGCTGCGATGTGGTGATTGAGGATGGTACCGTATCGCAGGTGCACGCCATCGTGCAGTATACGGATGAAGGCTGGGTTGTAACCGATAATGATTCTAAAGCCGGTGTCGGTGTGAACGGTTACCGCATTCACGGCACGGAGCCGATTAATGACGGCGACCAAATCATGATTAATACCCATGTGTTCGTGTTTAGAGACACTGCGGCAGCAGAGAGGAGGGGTGTGCGTGCTTAAGCAAAAGCAGGACAAAGCGCCCAAGGGGAAAAGACCTCCTAAGCGCCGCCCGATTAAGACCATACCGATGATGCTGTTGATTACGGCATACCAGCTTTACACCTTCTCCCAGCTGGCGATTACAAATATTAAAAAGCTTGAAATCAATTACACCATGTTAATATATTTCGGTGTGTTTATTGCATGTGAATGGCTCTATGTAATCGGCATGCGCACGATTGCCAAGCGGCGCAATTTTGAAATAGAGCTTATCGGCTTTTTCTTAACCGGTATCGGCATTGCCGCCATCGGCTCCGCGAAGCCGGACGGCTTGCTGGTGCAAGTTGCCGCTTTTGTGTTGGGCTTGGTCGGCTTCGGTGTGCTGGTTTGGATTTTGGGCGATAGTGAAAGAGCTATGAAAATGCGCTTGCCCCTCGGCGTGCTTGCCATTTTGATATTGGTAGCCAATATCTTTTTGGGTTCGGATATTAACGGCGCGCGCAACTGGATTGTGATTGGCAATGCCGTTTCCATTCAACCGAGTGAATTTGTAAAGATAATTTTTGTGTTTGTGGGCGCGGCAACGCTTGAAAAGCTGCAAACGAGTAAAAACTTATATATGTTCATCGGCTTTTCCGCCGCATGTGTAGGTGTGCTGTTTATCTTAAAGGACTTCGGCACGGCGGTTATCTTCTTCTTAACCTTCTTACTCATTGCGTTCATGCGTTCGGGCGATATTCGTACCATTGCGCTTGCACTCGCTTCCGCCGCACTCGGCGGCACCTTAATTGCCATGTTTAAAACCACGGTTAAAAACCGCCTTGCCACCTATCGCCATGTGTGGGAACCGGAATTTATAGACGGTAAGGGCTTCCAGCAAACCAGAGTGTTAATCGGTATCGCTTCGGGCGGACTGTTCGGACTGGGACTCGGTAAAGGCAATGTGCGTGATGTCATTTTCTCCTCGACCGACTTGATTTTCGGCGTTGTGTGTGAGGAAATGGGTGTTATCACCGGCGTTGCGATATTGGTATGCTTCATGCTCTTTGCCGTGTATGCCGTTAACAATGCGCGTACCTCCCGCTCCACCTTTTATTCCATTGCCGGTACGGCGGCGGCAGGATTGCTGCTGTTCCAGGCGAGCATCAATATTTTCGGTGTCACGGATGTTATCCCCTTTACCGGCGTTACACTGCCGTTTATTTCCAGGGGCGGTTCGTCCATGATATCGTGCTGGTGCTTATTGGCATTTTTAAAGGCGAGCGATTCAAGAACGTATTTGACAACCTACGGAGAGATTAAAAGAAAATGAGAAGTGCATCAAACAGAATTAAAATATTGTGGATTTTTATTGCTCTGTCCTTGGCGGGCACCGCATTTTTGGTGTTCAGCATTATCACACAGGGCGGCACATGGGCAACCTCTACAAGAAATGCGCATTTGTATATCAACGGTACTTTAATTGGCGCCGGTAATATTACGGATGCCGATGGGAATGTGCTGTGTGCAACCGCCGACGGTAAGCGTACTTTCCATGAGGATGCCGAGGTAAGAAGCGCCCTGCTGCACATAGTCGGGGATAATCACGGCTTTATTTCCTCCTCCGTGCAAAATCAGTACCGCACGAACTTATCGGGATACAACCGCATTATGGGCGTATGGGAACTGTCGAATTTTGAGCAGGGCAGCGAAGTGAAGCTGACACTGAAATCCGAAGCGTGTAAAGCGGCATATGAGGCGCTGGGCGGCAGAAAGGGTGCCGTTTGCGTGTATAATTACAAAACCGGCGAGGTGCTTGTGAGCGTTTCCGCACCGACCTATGACCCCGAAAATGTACCCGAGGATATCAACGACAGCGAGCAGTATGACGGTGTGTATATCAACCGCGTTACCATGGGCTTATATCCTCCGGGCTCTACTTTTAAGGTCGTTACCGCCGCGGCGGGCATTGATAATGTCGGCGGTGTTCAAAACAAAGATTTTTATTGTGACGGTGCTTTCCATACTTCCTACGGCGATGTGAACTGTATGAGTGAGCACGGCACAACACAGCTGCCCGAAGCACTGGCAAAAAGCTGTAATTCCGCATTTGCGGAGCTGGCAAACGAGGTCGGTGCCGACAAGTTGCAAAAGAGTGCGGAAAAATTCGGCTATAATCAAAAAGTTTCGCTGGGAAAACTCGGCGTTTACACTTCCGAGATTCACACTGTTAAGGATGACCCGCTCGAGCTTGGCTGGGCAGGTATCGGACAATCGACAACACTGGTAACCCCGCTGCTGCAAATGCGCATTATGGGTGCGATTGCAAACGGCGGTGTGCCGATTGAGCCGTATTTGGTACAGAGCGTCACCTCTGCTGCCGGCTTTATCAGTGATGCGGGTATTTCCAAAAAAGGCGACAGAGCGGTGAGCGAGGAAACGGCGAAAGAGCTCAAAGATTTGTTGCATAATAATTTCGATATTCAATACGGCTACGGCTATTTTGATGAAAGCCTCAGACCTTGCGGCAAATCCGGCACGGCGGAAACCGACCCGGAGAAAGAGCCGCATGCATGGTTCACCGGCTTTTTGGATAACGATAAATATCCTTACGCCTTTGCCGTAATCGTAGAGGAAGGCGGCGCGGGTTCCGAAGTGGCGTTACCCGTTGCCTCACAAGTTATAAACGCATTAACTTAAATATGAAGGAGAAGAAACTAATGATAGGCATTATCGGAGCAATGGAGATTGAAGTAGATGCACTCAAAGCCGCCATGCAGGACAAGGAAATAAGAACCATCGGTGTCACGGAGTATTGCGCGGGTAACTTGTTCGGTGCCTCTGTAGTTGTTGCAAAATGCGGTGTGGGCAAGGTCAATGCGGCACTGTGCGCACAAAATATGATTCATACTTATGCACCGCGCCTGATTATCAATACCGGTTGTGCTGCCGGCGTGGGAGACGGGTTGCATGTGGGAGACATTGTCATAGCGAGCGAAGCGGTACAGTATGATTTGGATTACGGTCCGCTGGATATTGAGCGCGGGTATATTGATGGTATAGACAGAATCTATATCCCGGCGGATGAAGTGTACAGCGCCCGTATTGCCGCTATTGCCGAACAGCAGGGCAATCATACCCGCCGCGGTACGGTGGCTACCGCAGACTATTTTTTATCCGACCCGGAGATTAAGAAAGAAATTAAAAAGCATTTTCACGCCGAGGCGGTGGAAATGGAGGGTGGCGCTGTCGCCCAAGCGGCGTGTGCAAACGGTGTACCGTTTGTAATTTTACGCTCTGTCTCGGATAATGGAGATGATGAGGCGGTGGAAAGCTTTGAAACATTCGCCGCACAGGTGAATAAAATCAACATGCAAATACTCAAGCAATTTTTAGAAGGGGAACAATGATTAGAAGAGTAATGAATAAAGACCGTGAAGCGGTCGGCGTTTATTTGAGAAGAACCTTAGTCAATTCCATCGGGATTTGCTCAAAAATCAACCGTTACGGACTCGAGAGCGATGAGCTGTATGTCTATGCGGATTTTTGGGCAGACGGTGAGATTAAATATGTCTTTTCCGTTTCGGACGGAGAGGTGACTGTTTTTTCCAATTCCGACGAGGTGGATGTGATGGACATTTATATCTACCTGCGCGATAATTATATCGGCTATGCAAGCGTGACGGGGGAAGCAAAAAAAGTGCGCGATTTTATGCGCCACACGCTGTTTCGCTCCCAAAAGGAATTAGGCGTATTTCTCGCCAATACCAGAAGCTTTCGCGAGCCGGAGTTTGAGGACAATTTGGCAGAGCCGGCGCATGTTGCCGATGTGGAAGCGATGCTTGCGCTGTGCGAGAAAAAAACGCCGGCGTTTAAAAAGCATACGGCGCAGAGTCTGCTCGCTTCCCTGAAGGAGTATGGTGCCTATATTGTGTGTGATGATGCAGGCGATATTGTGGCACAGGCGATTGTGGAAGAAAAAGCCGGCAGAATGGTGGAAATCGGCATGTACAGCATCAATCGGGAAGCAAGGGATATGTATGCACATATGGCGGCAGGCGCACTGGCAAGTGCCGTGTTAAAAAAGAAATATGCCTGCTGCTGCAGAACACATGTGATTGCGGAAAAGCAAATACTCAAAACAATGGGATTCCAAAATGTCGGAACAGATTTATATTTATCGAGGTAAACCATGGATTATTTAGAATTAGCAAATGTACTTTTTCCGGATATTCAAAAGACACCGGAGGATTATGAAGCGATGTATCCCCCGCGTGCATTAGCGGAGGGCGCAAGGGTGACAAGATTTGCCCCCAGTCCGACCGGCTTTTTGCACCTGGGCGGTTTATTTGCGGCTACGGTGGCGGCGAAAACCGCACGCGCAAGCGGCGGTGTGTTCTATTTAAGAATTGAGGACACCGACAAAAAGCGTGAGGTGGAAGGCGGCATCAGCGGCATTATAGACGGACTTGCCTATTTCGGCATTGTGCCGGATGAGGGCAGAATCTCGCAGAGCGAGGACAAGGGCGATTACGGTCCCTACCGCCAAAGCGAGCGCCGCGAGATTTATCAAACCTTTGCCAAGGCTTTGGTCGAAAAAGGGCTTGCCTATCCCTGCTTTTGCACGGCGCAGGAATTAGATGATATCCGCGCGGCACAGGAGAATGAGCCGATAAAAGGCTATTTCGGCAAGTGGGCGCGCTGCCGTGATTTAAGCATGGAGCAAATCAAAGAAAAGCTTGCTCAGGGCATGCCGTGGACACTGCGCCTGCGCTCGAGCGGCACAGCGGAGCAAAAGATAAAAATTGATGATTTTATCCGCGGCAAGATTGAAATGCCCGCCAACATGCTCGATGTGGTGCTTTTAAAGCAAGACGGCATACCCACCTATCATTTCGCCCACTGTGTGGATGACCACCTGATGCGTAGCACCCATATTGTGCGGGGTGATGAGTGGATTGCTTCCGTGCCGATTCATATTGAGCTGTTTAAAGCCTGCGGCTTCAAGGTGCCGAAATATGCGCACATTGCGCCGATTATGAAAGAGGAGACCGATGAGCAGGGCAATGTAACCGGCAAGCGCAAGCTCTCCAAGCGCAAAGACCCCGAGGCCTCGGTGAGCTTTTATGCCGAGGAGGGGTATCCCGCCGAGAGCGTGAATGAATACCTGCTCACGCTTGCCAACTCCAACTTTGAGGACTGGCGCAGAGCGAATGCGGATGCCCCGCTGGAGGCATTTCCGTTTAATTTGAAAAAAATGAGCGCTTCCGGTGCGCTGTTTGATTTGGCGAAGCTGACGGATGTATCCAAAAATGTGATTTGCCGCTTCAGCGCCGAAAAAGTGTATGCGTATGTTTGCGCGTGGGCAAAGGAAAACGACCGCGATTTTTATGAACTTTTGGCGGCAGATGAAGCGTTCGGTGTGAGCATGTTCAATATTGACCGCACAGGCAAAAAGCCGCGCAAGGATATTGCCAAGTGGAGCGAAGTGAAGGACTATTATGCTTACTTCTTCAAAGCATTATATCAAAATGATTTCACCTTCCCCGATAATGTGGACACACCGGATATCATCGCTATTTTAAAGGCGTATGATGCGGTGTACAGTGCGGCGGATGACAAGGATACTTGGTTCCAAAAGATTAAAGATTTATGCACACCGTTGGGCTTTACCCCAAATGTAAAGGAATATAAGCAAAACCCGGATGCCTTCAAAGGGCATGTGGGTGATGTATCGGGTGTGATTCGCATTGCCGTGACCGGCAGAAGAAACACCCCGGATTTATGCTCCATTCTCGCCCTGCTCGGCGAGGAGGAAGTACATGCAAGAATCGCAGCGTGCATCAGTGCATTAGCATAGCAGGAGGACTTATGAGCGAAAAAGAAGCAATCATTACCGAGGAAGAAAGCGCTTCCAATTTTATTCATGATTTTATTGATGAAGATTTAAAAGAGGGTGTGTATGACCATGTGCAAACCCGCTTTCCGCCGGAGCCGAACGGCTATTTGCATATCGGTCACGCCAAGGCGATATGCATTAATTTCGGTGTAAAAAACAAATATAAGGGCGTTTGCAATCTGCGCTTTGATGATACCAATCCCACCAAAGAGGATACCGAGTATGTCGAGGCAATCGAGGAGGATATCCGCTGGCTCGGATTCGATTATGATAATGTGTACTTTGCCTCCGATTATTTTGACTTTTTGCATGAATGCGCCATTAAGCTCATTGAAGCGGGCAAGGCGTATGTGTGCGAGCTGACGCCCGAGCAGCAAAAGGAGTACAGGGGCACCTTGTATGAAGCGGGCAAAAACAGCCCGTATCGCGACAGAAGCGTGGAGGAAAACCTGCGCCTGTTTGGTGAGATGACAGAGGGCAAGCACCCCGAGGGCAGCATGGTGCTGCGCGCAAAAATCGACATGGCAAGTCCGAACATGAACATGCGCGACCCGATTATTTACCGCATTATGTATGCACACCATCACCGCACGGGTGATAAGTGGTGCGTGTACCCGATGTATGACTTTGCGCACCCGATTTCCGATACCAAGGAGGGTGTCACACATTCTCTGTGCTCGCTCGAGTTTGAAAATCACAGACCGCTGTATGATTGGTTTTTAAAGGAGCTCGGCTTCGAGCATCCGTCGCGCCAAATCGAATTTGCAAGGCTCAATTTAAACTATACGCTCACCAGTAAAAGAAAGTGCCTGCGCTTAGTGCAAGAAGGCGTGGTAGACGGTTGGGATGACCCGCGCATGGCAACCATCGGCGGTATGCGCCGGCGCGGCTATCCGGCAGCGGCAATCCGCAATTTCTGCGACATGATAGGCGTTTCAAAGGCATACAGCGTGGTGGATTTTGCGATGCTTGAAAGCTGTGTGAGAGATGAACTCAATGAGCATGCACCGCGTGCAATGGCGGTCATTCATCCGCTCAAGCTTGTGATTGATAACTATCCCGAGGGGCAAACGGAGGAGATTGAAATTGAAAATCACCCCAACCACCCCGAAATGGGTACGCGCAAGGTGCTTTTCTCGCGTGAGTTATTCATTGAAAAAGAGGACTTTATGATTGACCCGCCGCGCAAGTATTTCCGCCTGTTCCCCGGCAATGAGGTGCGCTTTAAGAGTGCGTATTTCCTGACCTGCGTGGGCTATGATACGGATGAAAACGGCGAGGTCAGCTGTGTGCACTGTACCTATGACCCGCTTTCAAAGGGCGGCAACTCGCCGGATGGCAGAAAGGTGCGCGGCACGGTACACTGGGTGAGCGCAGCCGATTGTATTCCGGCACAAATCAGAATGTATGACAGATTGTTTAAGCTCGAAAATCCCTCGGATGAGAGCAGCGGAGACTTTGAGCAAAATCTCAATGAAAACAGCCTGCAGATTATTGACGGCTGCCTGTTGGAAGGCTCCTTAAAGGATATCAGGCCGCTGGACACCTTCCAGTTCATGCGCCAAGGCTACTATTGTGCGGATAAGCACTCCACTCCGGAGCATATCATTATCAACCGCACCGTGCAGCTCAATTCATCTTGGGGGAAAAAGTAATGAAACTATTTAACAAAGTAACCAATGTCTTTTTCTGCGTGATTGCCGCTATCGGCTTGTTTATGCCGCTTATCGGCTACTCCACGACATTGACGGGCGACAGCTTCAGTTTGGTGGATATTATCCGCATGGGAAAAGATATGAATCTCGGTGACACGAGCCTGTTGAGCATGCTGGCGGAATACGGCTTTAAGGATGAAGCGATTTTAGCAGTCGGCGCCTTTGCTTTAATGCTCGTATGCCTGCTGGTACTACTCATTATCAGCTTTATCAATGTACCGTATGCCGCCAGGTGGATTGTCAGCGGTATCGGCTTTGCCGCCTATATCGTGGCGATTGTCAGCTTTGTGCGCATCGGCAATGCCTTTGTGGATGGCGTGATTCCCACCACGGCAATCACTTCGCTTATCGGCGGAGAAGCGGGAGAAAGTGCTCTCGGCACGCTTGTCGGCTCCTTTGTCTCGGTCAATAAAATGGGAATAGCCTCCGGTGCCTATGTGGGCGTGGTGTGCTTTGGTGTGCTGTTTGTGACAAACACGGTATTCTTTATTTTCAGAAAGCGCTTCGCACTGGCAGACGGAGAGGACCCGGACAAGAAAAAGAAAGCGAAAAAAAGCAAAAGGGCAAAGAAGAAAAAGTAATCAGTGCATGGCAGTTTGCGCAAAAGGGGAAAGATATTTCGATGGCAAAGAGAGAAAATTTAAGAAATATTGCGATTATAGCACATGTTGACCACGGAAAAACAACTCTGGTTGACCAATTATTAAAGCAAAGCGGCACCTTTCGCACCAATGAACAGGTGCAGGACAGGGTCATGGATTCCAATGATTTGGAGCGCGAGCGCGGCATTACCATTATGTCCAAAACCACGGCAATTCGCTATGGAGAGACGAAAATCAATATCGTGGACACGCCCGGACACGCCGATTTTGGCGGTGAAGTGGAGCGTATTTTGATGATGGTGGATGGCGTGCTGTTGCTGGTGGATGCCTTTGAGGGCTGTATGCCGCAAACACGCTTTGTACTCAAAAAAGCGCTGGGTCTCGGCAAAAAGGTGCTCGTGGTTGTTAACAAGGTGGACCGTGACGGTGCCAGACCGCTCGAGGTGGTCGATGAAGTATTTGATTTGCTCATTGAGCTCGGTGCGGATGAGGACCAACTGGATTTTCCGGTGATTTACGCCTCCTCGCGAGACGGGTATTCCTCTACCGACCCGGAGGTGCGCACGGGCGACATGAAGCCGCTGTTGGATGCTATTCTTAAAGAAATTCCTGCGCCCGAGGGCGATATGGAAGGACCGTTTCAAATCCTGTTTTCCAATATCGAGTATGATGATTATGTCGGCAGAATCGGTGTCGGCAGAGTGGAAAGAGGCGCGGTAAAAGGCGGTCAAATGGCAGTGCTGTGCCGTTCTGACGGCAGCGAGGTAAATGTTAAAATCTCAAAGCTGTATCAATTTGAAGGCTTAAAAAGAGTGGAAGTGGAGAGCGCCGGCTTCGGGGATTTGATTGCGGTCAGCGGTATTGCAGACCTCAATATCGGCGAAACCGCCTGTGACCCCGAGTGTGTAGAGGCGCTGCCGTTTGTAAAGATTGATGAGCCGACCATTTCCATGAACTTTATTGTCAATGACTCCCCCTTTGCCGGCAAAGAGGGCAAATATGTTACTTCCAGAAACCTGCGCGACAGGCTGTTTAAGGAAGTGGAAACCAATATCTCCATGCGTGTGGAGGAAACCGATTCCACCGATACCTTTAAGGTTTCGGGTAGGGGCGAGCTTTCCCTCTCTATCTTGATTGAAACCATGCGCCGCGAAAATTACGAGTTTCAGGTATCGCGCCCGGAGGTAATTCTCAAAAAAGGTAAAAACGGCGAAACCCTTGAGCCGATGGAGCTGCTGATTGTCGAGGTGCCCGAGGATTATATCGGCGCGGTAATGAGCAAGCTCGGTGCGCGCAAGGGTGAGCTGGTGAATATGGATGTGCGTGAGGGCGGCTCCACACACATAGAGTTTCGCATTCCCTCTCGCGGCTTAATCGGCTACCGCTCCGAATTTTTGACCGATACCAACGGCAACGGCATCATGAACCAGCTCTTTGACGGTTATGATACCTATAAAGGCGATATCGAGCAGCGAAAGCGCGGCTCCATTATCTCGTTTGAAACGGGTGAAAGCACCGGCTACGGCTTGTGGAATACACAGGACAGGGGCGAGCTGTTCATCGGCCCCGGTGTACCGGTTTATGAGGGCATGATTGTGGGCGAATGCTCCAAGAGTGAGGATATCACCTGTAATGTGTGTAAGAAAAAGCATGTGACCAATACCCGTGCCTCCGGCTCCGATGAGGCGCTGCGGCTTGTACCGCCGCGCATACTCTCGCTTGAGCAGAGCATGGAGTTTATTAATGATGATGAGCTCATGGAGGTCACCCCCGAAAACATTCGCTTGAGAAAACGCATTTTATCAAAAGAATTAAGAATGAAAAAGCAGTTTGGAAAGCATTAAAAAAAGAGGCAAACGCCTCTTTTTTTAATGCTTCCAGCTTGTAGAAAAACTTTTTTTCTACAAGCTGGAAGAGGTTGAAAGAGTGAGATGAAATTTGTCAACTCGAGCGCTGAGGCAAGGGATAAGAACAACCAAGGATAATGTGGTTTTGCTTATTATTTTTTAAAACTACTGCAGTAAATGCTTCG
>JAFWGH010000009.1 GCA_017512465.1 Clostridia bacterium | reverse complement strand
ATAGTAGTTGGAACAACTGAAATAATGAATATCTTTGTTTGTCGGGTTGGTGTGGTACCACAGTTTTTTGCCGCAATCGGCACAGTAAAGGAAATCCGTGAAGATACTCTTTTCGCCGTTTCCCTTTTTGGGAGCACGGCGTTTTGTTTTTGCAATTAATTCCTGCACAAGTTCAAAGGTTTTGCGTTCGATTATGGATTCATGCACATCTTTGAAAATTGCCCAGTTTTCTTTTGAGTGCTCTATGCGCTTTTTGTTTTTGTATGAAATTGTGTGGGATTTGAAGTTAATTACATCTCCGCAGTATTCCTGTTGCGTGAGCATTTTTTCTATGGTGCTGTATCTCCAACGGTAGGGATTTGCCTGTGAGGGTGTGCCGCCTCTGCGAATGCCTTTTTGTTTCCAATACACCATAGGAATAGGCACCTTTTGTTCTTGCAGGGTTTTTGCAATTACTTCATTACTTCTGCCTTCCAGAGCCATTTGAAATACCTGCCGTACAATGGCTGCCGCTTCCGGGTCAATCACCCACTTTTTCGGATTTTCGGGTGATTTAACATATCCGTATGGCGGTTGAGAAAGCGGCTCGCCGGAATATCCCCGAATGCGGTAGGAAGCACGCAGCTTTTTGCTGATGTCCTTTGCGTACCATTCGTTAATAATGTTTTTGAAGGGTGCGATCTCATTTTCACCTTCGTCACTGTCCACATTATCGTTGATGGCAATAAAGCGCACATCATAATTGGGGAAGAAGGTGTCGGTGTAATAACCGACCGTATCATACCTTCTGCCTAAACGGGACAGGTCTTTGACGATGACAACAGCGACATAGCCGAGTTCAATATCTTCCACCATCTTTTGGAAACCGGGGCGGTTGAAATTGGTGCCGGTATAACCGTCGTCAATATAGTAGCGAGTGCTTTCAAAGCCGTTTTCGTCTGCAAATTGTTTGAGCATTTTCTTTTGATTGGAAATGCTGTTGCTTTCGCCCTCTGCACCGTCATCTCTTGACAGGCGGCAGTAGAGAGCAGCAATGCCCAGCTTAGGGCGTGTTTTTGTCGACTGCAATAGTGTCCTCCTTTCTGACAGCCGAACACACATTTTCGGTTGAGATTGTATCATCCTTTGGTACCAAGTACAATTGTGTGGGATTGTTTTCGATGTATTTCTTTACACAGGAGTTCAGAGTTACTTTACAATCCTTATTATCTTTGAAGACGGAAGAAACGATATAGACAGAGCCGTTCACCCGATACTTGCGGGTGCCGTTTTTGAAGCGGATGCTCATTAACGGTCTCCTCTGTCGCGCTGGCGGAGTAAGTATCTGTGATAATGCTCCAGCGCTTGGACAATGTATTCTTCCGTTTGCTTGGCGGTGTACTTTTGCGGCACCAAAGAGCGAATGCGCTCGGTCGGTATCTTAACTGTCTCTCGTTGGTTGGGTTTTTCCTGTGACATAAGTTTTTCCATAAAGGATTTGGTGAGCCTTTCGTTATTGAATGCTCTGTGCATGTGATAAGCTTGGGAGTAAGACGGCGTGCAGTTGTCGCGCTCAATAATGTCTAACAGCGCATACTGCGATTCATCATCCAAAAAGGACAATTCCACACCGACGGAAAAGGCAATTTTGCCTTCGTCCATCAAATCGAGCAATTCGGGGATCAGCTCGGTTAAGCGGATATAGCGGTATACAGTGTCTCGACTTTCACTCGCGGTTTTGCCGATTTGTGAAGCAGTATCTAACTTTGTCGCAATTTGCGACGAAGTTAAATCACTGCGTTTGCCTTGCCTTTTCATGGCTTCCATTTTCAGCTTGTACGCAAATGCCTTTTCACTCGGCAGCAGATGCTCTCGGTGCAGGTTGCTGTCCACAAGCATGATGGCTGCTTCATCACGGTTTAAGGCATAAATTAAGGCAGGGACTTCCGTAAGCCCTGCCTTTTGTGCTGCTCGAAATCTGCGGTGTCCCGAAATGATTTCGTATTCATCTGTTTTGCCTTCGATTGGTCGCACAATCAGCGGCGATAAAATGCCGTGCTGCTGTACACTTTGGATTAATTCGTTCATTTCCTCGTTATCAAGCACCTTGTAGGGATGCTCCTCAAACGGGTGGATTTTCTTAATAGGTATTGTATTCATCGTTCATAATTCCTTTCTTTTGTTTGTTTTGTATGGTGTTTTTGGTGTGCTCTATTCGGGTCTTCATAGCGCACATAGAATTTGCCGTTTTCCAAATCAAATTCATCCTTTAAAAGTTCCCGAAGTCGAGGCACTTTCTTTGTAATGTCGGCAATTAACTTTTCCTGCTTGCGCAAGGGTAACAGTTTCTTGCTAATTTCCTTACACTGTTCTTTGAGTTCTAATTCTCTTTCCGGTGTTTTGGCACGGCGAATTTTATTGCGCAGTTTTTGGCGCTCGGTTTCATACGCTTCAATTTGCTCGTGCACCTGCTCACTAAAAGCGTTAAAGTCCGTTATCGTTTCAATTTGGTTATCGCGCAAGAAATGGTATTGCGCCAGCGTTTGGTCGAGCTTTGCCAACTCGGCGCGCATAGCGGGTGAAACAGGGAGCTGTTTCAGGTTGTCATATTCAAGTTCCGAACTCAATTGCAAAATTTGAATGACGATTTCAAAGAGTAAGGTAATTAAGTTGCCGTCACTTTTATAGTACCGATACACTTGCGGATAGTACGGTCTGCGCACTTT
>JAFWGH010000107.1 GCA_017512465.1 Clostridia bacterium | reverse complement strand
CTGAAATCACCGCCTGCGGTCAGCACCTTGGAGGGGTCTACTGCGTAAGATACATATGCCTTAGAGCCGCCGGACTCAATATACGGAACGGAGAGTGAGCCGGAGAAACGAATATCCTGCGTGGTGTTCACACCGGAATACGGCTCTTTCATCAGCCTCAAACTCGAAAGTCTATCCGCATAGTTATATTCGCCGCCGAAATCAGCTACATAGTTGTTGAAATACGGTGCGGGAACCGGATCGGAAGTCTTCGCCGCTTCCTCTATATTTGTCTCTGTCGTAGCGCCGGGTTGCGGCTCATACTTATGCTCTTCTTGGTTGTATTGCGCTTTCCAGAATTTGCCGCAATTGTTACAGCTGCACACAACTTTACCGGATGTATTATCGGTCGGTGCAATACTTACCTCGATGTAATCATGACCGGTTGCCGGAATATTATCATCGGTACGCGCGTTGCCGCAAGCCGAGCAGGTATAGGTTGTGATACCTTTTTCCGTACAGGTTGCCTCTCTTGTGGTCGCACTTGTTTCACTGTGGTTTTGATACTTCACTTGTGCACAAACTGCGCAGTAGTTGAAGCATTTTGCATCATGATCATAATTATCGGTTGTCAAGGTGCTGCTGACTGCGCGCCTTACCGCGTTTTCATCATCCGCTAGCGGTGCTTCATGCTGCCAGCCGCTCCAGTTACCATCATGAGTTGCGGTAACCGCCTTATTACAAACACCGCAATCATGCGCGTGATAGGTGCCGTCTTGGCTATACCAAGCGCCGTAATTGGAGTGGTCTACCTTACGCGTAGAATTACAAGCGGGGCATTTTTCGGTGTGTTGTGTTGCAGTCTTTTCACCGGTGCTGTCATAAGCAAAGCTATGACCGTTTGCCGGAACAGAATCACCTTGATTCAGGTTCACAGCTGTTTGGTGACACTGAGAGCACTCATAGGAGGTGTAGCCCGCCTCGGTACAGGTGGGCGCCACCGGTGTGCCGGCTACCCAACTGTGGTTATCATAATCCTTTGCGCCGCAAGCGCAAACGCGGAAGTGCTTTGCCATTCTGTCATGCCCGGCGTGAGTTGTGTTTTGCTCCGCTTCGGGAATAATCTGCCAAGCGCCCCAGGAGTGCGCCGTAGTCTTTACATGCCCGCACCCGGTTGTGCCGCAGGTCTCGGTATGGTAGCCGTTGCCTTTATCGACCGGTGCGCCGTAGGAGTGCGCCACATTCTTGGTGTAACCGCAATAGTAGGAACCGACCTTACAGGTTGCCAGGTGGTTACTATCATCATTCGCGATTTCGGAATAGACATAACTATGAGCTGTCTCGGTATAGTTCATCTTATTTGTCCGCGTGCTGGCAGTACTCGTTACCTTCTGCGGTGAGAAGGAGCCGCCGGTATAGTGCTTTGCAGTTGTATAATACGCAGTCGGGATAGTATTATTATTACTGTCTCTCGTGGGCGCAGTCGGCGTTTGGTTGTAGTAAATGCCGGTTTGCGTGGTTGAACTGTTACCATCGGCAGATGTATCGTTATTGGTATGCCATTTGTAGGTAACCGTATAATTCGGGTTGGTAATGCGCAAGGTGGTTGTATTTGATAAGTTGGTGGAACCGCACTTCGCAGTAAGAGTAATATCTTTATACCAAGGCGAAGCGGTTAGCATGGCACTGCTTGCAATTGTTATGGTTTTGCCGCTTGCCGAAACACCGGTCGGGAACGAGGCAGAAACGCCATCGCCATCCTGATACCAGTTGACACCATACTGGTCTGTGATTGTACCGATGCTTACAGTAGTGGTTGTGCTGTTGCTTGTCGGTATTTCTTTGTTGGTAACCGAGAAAGAAGCGGCTTTTTTCGCATAGGGATATTGCGCGCTGGTTGCAGTCCATGTAGCGGTATGCCAGCCCTCGGAAGAAGTATCGATAGTGCTGGTACTGCCCATAGAGGTACCATTAATGGTAATATTCGCATAGCCTTTTAAGGTACCAAGAGAATAAGCGCCGCCGCGCTTGCAGAGTTTATACTCCACCTTGGTCGGGAAACCGGCAATGGAAACATTGCTTCTGTCATCGTTACCCGTGCCGTCAAAAGTGAAGTTATCACTTCTGGAATAAATCTCAGTTGATGTTTGAGTGCCGGTGCCGTTATTTGGCTTATAGTACACCACAACAGACATGCCCTTACAGTCACCATCGTTTTGCGAAATAGCATCAATCGAGATGGTGTAATTGCCTGCCGTGGCAGTGGTGGAATGCGGTGCCACAAACACCCAGCAGGTAAAGAGAAGAACCGCTACCAAAAGAAAAGCAATTTCTCTTTTAAATAATGATTTAGCTTTCACCGGAAAGCCTCCTTTCGCCTTTTGGATTCCTAAATCGAGATGTAAAACACTAACCTAAGATTATTATATTATAATTATAGAATAAATGTAATAGGCGAATCGTAGAAATTCTTCACAATATTTCGTTATTTTGAACAAAAAATGCAAAAAAATATTGTGTCGGTTGACTTAATAATCTACTAAAATCAGTTGTTTTTTGATTCTTAGGTAAGACATGATTAAAACGGGTTGATGTAAGTAAATGCATAGACGACGAAATAAACACCAATCAGAATGCCCTTTAAAACCCGATTTTTTTCAATTTTTATTTCAAGCTCTTCTTTTTGGTGATAAATCACATAGAAGAACAGCGCAAACTGAATCAAAAATGCATGGGACAGCCAGCGGGACACATCCGGCGAAAAGCACAGACAAAACACCAAAGTAATCGGGAACTGCAAAAGCATGAGCCAATAAACAGCCTTTTGTGCTTTGCGGGCAGTTTTCATTTTCTTTATCCAATACCGAAAAGAAATGACACACAGCGGACACAACAACAAAACCAATCCCGCCAATTGCGCAAAGCGCTTTGGTTCTTCCAAATAGGAGGCATACATCATTCGTAATTGGAAATAAATCGGATTGATCAGCGATGCAATCAAGGAATCCCCTTGTATTAACGGTTGTTTCATAATCCCGGCGAAGGAAGCGGAGCCGATTTCGTAATGCTTATAAAAAGCATAATCATAGTAAACATAATAGGTGTTATTGGTAAACCTGTTTCTTGCATCAAGCTCTTTGTTAAACGCCTGCATGGTATACACCAGGTTGTCTTGCTCCTTGAGCAGTAAGAAAAGCCCCAGCGCCGCCACCGCAAGAATACCGAGAGCAAAAACAATGATGAGCGAAATGCGCTCTTTTTTGTCTTTTTCGCAAACAATTCTATATAGTAGAATTAAAGAGAAGAAAATAAAATAACAAAAGATAAATGAAAAGTGCACCAAAAGCGACAACACAAAAATGAGCGGAAGCGCAAATTTTAAATATTTATTGGCAACCAATATCAAAAAGAGGGCAGAGAAAAACAGCCAATAAGTATCCAGCATGCCCAACTCATCTGTGAAAACTGCAAAGGTACAGGGACCGGAAAGGAAGAAAAGCGAAAGCACACACAGTGTTTTGCGGCTTTGCGCGCTCTTGCGCGAGAGAATCAGCTTTGCCAGGCAAAAAGCAACAAAGGCGAAAAGCACCAGCATGAGAGCGGTTAAATAGATATTTAGCTGTTCCGAGTACACCTCTTTAAAAAACAGGTGGTAAATCGCGCCGGGCAGCAGCTTAGAGGCAAAGCCAAAGCTAAAATCGACCAGATGGAAGGTGTAGGTAATCATATCCACAGACCACAGGTGGCATTTGTTGATAATCAAAAAATTGTACAGCACAACAAAGGCAAAAAAGCATGCCGTGTATTTGAGTAAATCGATATTCGGTTTTTTTATTTTTAGATTTTTCATGTTTTATCTTTCAAAAGGCATTGCATAAAGGAATACTCTTTAAATATCACTACGGTTGTGAAAACCAATGGGAAAAGCACTAAAATCGGGTCGGTACAATATTGATTCACCCAAATAAATTCAAAAACGCCGCCGTAAATACTCACAATACAAAGCATTACCATAAACATTTGTTTATCGGAATCATTTAAGCGGTTTCTGACATACAGGATGAAAAGTGCAATAATCAAAAATGCAGTAAACATCATATAGCCGATGGCAGGAAAAATCTCAAAATGAAACTGAAAAGATTCTTTTCCCGAAAGAACAGCAATGAGATCG
>JAFWGH010000106.1 GCA_017512465.1 Clostridia bacterium | reverse complement strand
CGCGGGTGCCCCGCCATCAACTCCACTCTCCACTCTTCACACTCCACCCTCAAAGCGTTTACTATGTATAACATTTGTTGCACACCCGCATAGCGGGTGGTTGTTTGTTCCGCGCGGCGGAACAGTCTAAAGACATTAATCTTAAAATCCCTTGCAAAATCTTTGCAAGGGATTATTTTTTAAGCACATGCCGCCTTTTTTTGTAAAATGTGTGTATATATTATGTACTTTTTTATACCGTTTTCACAAAAATGGAAAAAGACAGCCTCATCACTTTACAACTTTAGCATAATAAAGTATAATAATAGCGCATAAATAGTGCCGCCGTGTGCGGTTTAGAAAAGGAGAAAGAAAGATGAAAAAGATTATTGCAATTTTACTTGCAGCACTGATGGTGTTATCCTTTGCGGCTTGCTCTTCAAAAAAGCAAGATTCGACAAGTGAAACACAACAAAGCACAACCGAAGCGAAAACCGATTATTCTGATTTGGCAAAATCTATCTCTTTAAATAAGGAAGAGTTTGGTATCGGCTGCAGAAAAGATTCGGATTTGACCGACCAATTAAATGTGTACATTGATGAAATGATGAAAGACGGCACATTGAGAGCTCTTTCCGAAAAGTATAATGTTGCTTTGGCAGATGTAGGGGAAGCTTCCGCACCGGTAGACAAGATTGCGGATAATGGCGATCTTGCATATATCAAGAGTAAAGGCACGCTTGTTGTCGGTATTACAGATTACAAGCCGATGGATTATAAAGATGAAAAAGGCGAGTGGATAGGCTTTGATGCAGAGTTTGCACAGGCAGTAGCCACGAAATTAGGTGTAAAGGTTGAGTTTGTTGAAGTTGATTGGGATAATAAATTCCTTGAATTACAGACAAAATCCGTTGACTGCATTTGGAACGGCATGACCATTACCGATGAAGTGAAGTTAAATACCAACTGCACTAAGGCATATGCCAAGAATGAGCAGGTTGTGGTTGTCAAGGCAGACAAAGCAGCTTCTATCAAGAGCGTTAATGATTTAAAGGATTTAAGCTTTGCGGTTGAGACAGGCTCCGCCGGTGAAAGTGCAGCTAAGGATAATGGTTTAAAATCGACTGCAGTTCAAACCCAAACCAATGCTTTGCTGGAAGTAAAGGCAGGCTCCGTAGATGCATGCATTATCGATTCCACAATGGCTGACAGTATGCTCGGCAAATAATATCAATCAAATAAAAACAGAAACTGAAATAGTCAATATTCAGGCAGGTCGGGCGTAAACCCGACCTACCTCTGTATTAGGAGAAAAGATGGAAGTAACTTTACGTTCCGTAACGGAAGATTTGTTTTTAAACGGCTTTCTGCCGACATTGTCGCTCTTTGGGATAACCTTACTTTTATCCATTCCCTTGGGTTTAATTATTTCCTTAGGGTTAATGAGCAAGTTTAAACCGCTTAAAATGCTTGTCAGTGCAGTGGTGTGGGTTATTCGAGGTACACCGCTGTTGCTCCAGCTCATTGTGGTATATTACGGCCCCGGTTTAATTTGGGGCGGCAAGCTGCTTGAGCGCCCGGTAGCGGCAATCGCTGCATTTGTGATTAATTATTCATGCTACTTTGCGGTTATTTATAAAGGCGGTATCGAGTCCATTTCCAGAGGGCAGTACGAAGCAGGACAAGTGCTCGGTATGACAAAAGCGCAAATCTTTTTCAAGGTTGTGCTTTTACAGGTGATTAAAAGAATCATTGCGCCAATGAGTAATGAAATTATCACCCTTGTAAAGGATACTTCTTTGGCAAGGGTTATTTCCGTATATGAAATTATTTGGGTGGCACAGGATTATATTAAAACTGCCGGTTTAATCTGGCCGCTGTTTTACACGGCAGCATTTTATCTTGTGTTCTCCGGATTGTTGACATTATTATTTAACTTCTGTGAGAAGAAGTTGGATTATTTTAAGAGCTGAGGAGGATAAGAGATGTCTATATTAGAAGTAAAGAATTTAAAAAAATCCTTCGGCTCTTCCACGGTATTAAAAGGCATTAATTTCACACTTGAAAAAGGTGAGGTGCTTTCGATTATCGGTACTTCCGGAGGCGGAAAAACCACTCTGCTGCGTTGTTTAAATTCGCTTGAATTTGCCGAAGAAGGGCAAATCATTGTCAATGGCGAAGTGATTTTTGAAGGAGAGAGTTTTTCCAAGCAAAAAGAAAAAGAATTGCGTTTAAGGCGTTTGCATTTCGGTTTGGTGTTTCAACAATTTAATCTCTTTCCGCAGTATACGGCGCGTGAAAACATTATGCTTGCACCGAAGCTGATGGGAAAAGAGAGCAAAGAGCAGATTGAGCAGGAAGCCGATAAGCTCTTAGCGCGCATAGGCCTGACAGAGAAGGCGGATTATTATCCGTGTATGCTTTCGGGCGGGCAGCAGCAGAGAGTGGCGATTGCCAGAGCGCTTGCAATGAAGCCGGATATTTTGTGCTTTGATGAACCTACTTCGGCACTCGACCCGGAATTGACCGGAGAAGTGCTCAAGGTTATTAAAGGCTTAAAGGATAGTGATACAACCATGATTGTGGTCACGCATGAGATGGGCTTTGCACAAAGTGTTTCCGATAAAGTTATCTTTATGGCACAAGGGCAAATCGAAGAAATGGGCACACCGGAAGAAGTGTTTGAGCACCCGAAAAGCGAAAAAACCAAAGCCTTTTTGGCACATGTCAATGATAAGGATTAAAGTGAAAGCACCCGTCTTAAACCTTGACGGGTGCTGTTTATTTTAAAAAAGAAAAAAGCCATCAAGTGCCGATTGAAAAAATGCGCCGAAAGTAGTATAATATGTTAGAATTTTCATAAAAATAATAGTAATCGTGAATATTTGGAGATTTTATGAACCAGAATTATCAACAACAATCCTTTAGTGCTGTACCAAATGGCGCACCGCAAGTGCCTGTACAGCCGCAAGCGCCGGTACAGGGCGTGTCCGCACCGCAGCAGACTGCACCTGTTGTGCCGCAACAAGCCGTAGCGCAGCAAAGACCGGCAGGACCGGCGTACGGCGTGCCGCAGGGCGCACCGGCTGCACAACAATACCCCGCACCGCAGCAGGGGGCATATTATTATCCTAACGGATACCCGATTTATCCCGGGAATCCGTATTACGGCGACCCCGAAAAGGCGCGCGCGGAATATGAAAAGCGCTTAAAAGTACAAAAAGCGAAAAAGAGCTTGCGCTATCTGGGCAATATGTCCGGTCTTGCGGTGATATTATTTTTGGTATTTAATACCGTGGTGTCGCTCATTATCAGTTCGCCGCGCATGCTCGAGCTGTATCAAACCGATGCGGTATTCAGTGCGGCATTTTCGATTATTTCATCCTTTATTTACATGTTTATTCCGTATATCATTGTGGCGTGTCTGATTCGTGTGAAGGATAAGCAGGTGGATTTCTTCCCCTTTAAAAAGATGAATACACGGCGTACGCTGTTGTGTATTCCCATTGGCTTAACCATTTGTATCGGTGCAAATATTGTTGTCAATGTCATCATTTCCATATTTGAGTATTTCGGCTATACGCTTTCGCAGCAAAGCGATGCCATGGCAAAGCCGCAAAGCGCGTTTGCCGTAATCATCACACTTGTGAGCACGGCGATTATGCCTGCACTGTTGGAAGAATTTGCGATTCGCGGTGTGATTTTACAGCCTGCAAGGCGCTATGGTATGGCATTTTCCATTATTTCATCGAGTGTCATTTTCGGTATTATGCACGGCAATTTAATTCAAGCGCCGTTTGCGTTTATTGTCGGCATGTGCTTTGCCTTCTTTGTTATTAAGTGCAACAGCTTGTGGATTGGTATTATTTTGCATTTTATGAATAATGCCTTTAGTGTAATTATTAATTTCTTATCCGAAAAGCTGCCGGAGGCAACGCTGAACTTAACCTATTATATTATTGTCGGTGTTGTCGCACTGGCAGGCATCGCCTGTTTTGTGGTGTTGCTTATTACCGATAAGCAGTTTTTCAAGAAAAGTGAAGGTAATATTGCAGGAGAAGAAGCAATACTACTCTCTAAGGGACAAAAATTTGTCGCTTACTTTATCAATGCACCGATGATTATCAGCTTTGTATTGATTGTTTTGCTCACACTGCAGTATATCAGTAAATGATGGAGCAGGCATATATGCGCGCGGCATTGGATTTGGCAAAACAGGCAGCCGCGCAGGGAGAAGTGCCCGTGGGTGCGGTTGTGGTATGTGAGGGCAAGATTGTCGGCACCGGCAGAAATCGGCGCGAGCAGGGCAAGAATGCGCTATACCATGCGGAGCTGGAAGCGATTGACAATGCCTGCAAAACCCTTGGCGGGTGGCGGCTGCACCGGTGCGAGATGTATGTCACCCTGGAGCCGTGTCCGATGTGTACGGGTGCCATTATCAATGCGCGCATCAAAACACTCGTTTACGGCGCAAGCGATACCAAAGCCGGCAGTGTCGGCAGTGTGGTCAATTTGTTTGATTTAGCGTATAACCACAAGCCTGAGGTGATAGCGGGCGTTATGCGGGAGGAGTGCGCGGCACTCTTAACAGATTTTTTTAAGGATTTAAGAGAAAGTAAAAAATAAGGATTTGTCGAGCTACGCTCAGCAGTCGGCAGCCGGCAGTCGGCAGCCAGCCAAGGGCGGGACACCCGCACCCGATTTAAATGCGTTGCGCAGCAACGCCACCATTCGCTAACTGCTGACCGCTGACCGCTCAAATAAGGATTTGCGAGCCCGCAAGGGGCTCGACAAATCCTTATTTGTTTAAAAAACAGGATGCACACAGCATCCTGTTTTTTATCTGAACTTATGTCGTTTTAATTCCTTAATCTCCGAGATATCATAAGGCGTTAACTGATAAACAAAATAGTTTAACCAGTTTGAATAAAACAGATTTGCACAAGAGCGCCAGCTCACAATCGGGCGGTTTGCGGGGTTATCGGCAGGGAAAAAGTTTTTGGGGATTTTGGTATCCAAGCCCGCTTTTTTATCCCGCAAGTACTCGTTTTTGAGCGTATCGGCATCATATTCGGAGTGACCGGTCACAAAAATTTGCCTGCCGCGCTTTGTGGAAACACAAAAGACACCGGCTTCCTCACTTGAGGATAAAATTTTTAATGACGGTATCGCTTCAATATCCTCCCGCTTTAAGGTGGTGTAGCGCGAATGCGGCACATCAAACACATCATCAAAGCCGCGAAACAGAATCGAGCGCTTATGGTCTACCTTATGCTTATATACGCCAAAAAGCTTTTCGGGCAGTTCATATTTTTTCACACCGTAATGGTAATACAGTGCCGCCTGCGCGCCCCAGCAGATATGCAGTGTGCTTGTAACATGGGATTTTGTCCACTCCATAATTTTGCACAATTCATCCCAATACTCCACTTCTTCAAAGGGGAGCTTTTCCACGGGTGCGCCGGTAATAATCATGCCGTCATACTTATTATCCTTGATATCATCAAAGGTTTTGTAAAAATCAATCATGTGCTGCTCGGATACATGTGTAGCGGTGTAGGAAGCGGTTTGCAACAGCTCCATTTCCACCTGCAGCGGAGAGTTTCCCAACAGCCTGACAAGCTGGGTTTCGGTCTCCACCTTGGTCGGCATCAAATTGAGCAGCAGAATTCTCAGCGGGCGTATCTCCTGCGTGGAGGCTCGCTGTGTGGTCATGACAAAGATATTCTCTTTTTCCATCTGCTTTACGGCGGGCAGATTATCCGGTATTTTAATTGGCATAATTTCTCCAATGCGGCGTGCGTAATGATTTGCTTTGCCGTGTCATAAATCGGGTGCGGGTGTTCCCGCCCTTAACTATTCATTATTCACTATTCACTACTTATTGAAGTCGAATGCTTATTTGGCTTCCAGTGCCTGTTCAATATCGGCAATAATATCGTCGGCATTTTCAATACCCACACTAAAGCGGATTAAATCGGGGCTGACACCGCATTCTTCCAGCTGCTTGTCCGTCAACTGGCGGTGTGTGGTGGAAGCCGGATGCAAGCAGCAGGTGCGCGCATCTGCCACATGGGTAACAATCGCGGCGAGCTTGAGAGAATCCATGAATTTCACGGCAGCCTCTCTACCGCCCTTCACGCCGAAGGAAACTACACCGCAGGTGCCGTTTGGCATATATTTTTGTGCCAGGGCATACTGGGGGTCATCCTCCAGCATGGCGCATTTTACCCAAGTGATATTTTCATTGGATTTTAAATAAGAGGCAACCTTTTTGGCGTTTTCACAGTGGCGAGGCATGCGCAGGTGCAGTGTTTCCAATCCCAAATTGAGCAAAAATGCATTTTGCGGGGATTGCACGGAGCCCAAATCGCGCTGCAGCTGTGCAACCAGCTTTAACAAATAAGCGCCTTTGCCGGTATCGGTGTATACCACACCGTGATAGCTTTCATCCGGATGGGTCAGTTCGGGGAATTTATCGTTTTGTGTCCAGTCGAAATTACCGCTGTCGACAATCACGCCGCCAATGGTGCTTGCGTGACCTTCCATATATTTGGTCGTAGAGTGAATAACAATATCGGCACCGAACTCAATCGGTCTGCACAGCACCGGTGTGGCAAAGGTATTGTCAATAATGAGCGGAATACCGTTTGCATGTGCCACCTCGGCAAAGGCTTCGATATCCAGCACATCCAAGCTCGGGTTGGAAACGGTTTCACCGAAAACCGCTTTGGTATTCGAGCGAATCGCCGCTTGAATTTCCTCTTTGCTCGCATGGGGCGAGATAAAGGTAAAATCAAAGCCGAGCTTTCTCATGGTAACATTAAACAAATTAAAGGTGCCGCCGTAGATTGCGGAGGAACAGACAATGTGGTCGCCCGCACCGGCAATATTAAATATAGAGTAGAAACTGGCAGCTTGTCCGCTTGCGGTGAGCATGCCGCCGACACCGCCTTCGAGCGCCGCAATTTTATCCGCCACATAATCGCAAGTGGGGTTTTGCAGGCGGGAATAGAAGTAACCGCTTTTCTTTAAATCAAACAGCTCTCCCATCTCCACACTGGATTCATACTTAAATGTGGTGCTTTGTACAATCGGAATCACTCTGGGCTCACCGTTTTTCGGTGCATAGGTTCCCTGTACACAATTGGTTTCAATATGTCTTTTCATATTACCGCCCCGTTTTTTATAAAAGTAGATATGAAAATAGTATATCACAAAAAAAGGGAATATCAAGTCATTTTTATAAGAGCAGGGGCAGAATATTATAACAGTGCCGAAACCGCCAGCGTTTCCTCTAACGCTTTGTAGGTTTGCGGCAGCTCCGCCATCTGTATGGAGCGCGGAGAAATGAGGTAAGCGGGCAATCCGATTTTTTCATTCATCTGCGTGCACATATCGGCGGCAACGCCCTGTTTTTCCTGTACTGCCGTGAGCGAAGAGCAGGCGCAGAGAATTTTGTGTATGGTTGCGCTTTGCGCGGGGGAATCTTCCGCTTGCTTCGGGGCAAAAATCGTGCCGCCGCTGCCGCTCACGCAAACGAGCATTCCCGCCTTATGATAGAACATATATTTTGTAAATGCCGAGAGGTCTTTCATGTGCACTTCTTCGCCCTCATAGCGCATTTTCGGCGGGCAAACACAGGGAATAATCACAACCGAGCGCTTTTTAAATGCCTTACGCACCGCAATTCCCGCCATGCTTTTCGAGGTGTTCATATGCTCCATTAAGCGGTTAAAAAAAGTGAGCAGCAGCACACTGGTTTGCCATTCTTCAGCGCCGAAGCCGCCGGCAAAAATCACGGGATTTTCCGCATTGCCGTAGCGCAGTGCCGGTATATGGTTGTCCACCAAAAAGACTTCGGCGTTTTGATATGTATCTTTAATTTCAAAAATGGTATCCCACAAAGCAGACATAAACATGGTAATAACTCCTATCCTTTTGACATTCTTAGTAAATTATATGGATTTTGGGTAAGGAATATGTTACAATATGAGAAAGATTTTTGATGAGGGCTTTAGCATGGATTTAAAAGAAACATTTGTAGAAAATATTCAAACCCATAAAGGCAATATTTTAACCTTTCGCATTGACCGTGTGCGCTGTCCGGACGGGCAGTTAGCCACCAGAGATATTATTGACCATAACGGCGGCGTGTGCGTAGGCGCCTTAACGGATGAGGAAGAATTAATTTTTATTCGCCAATTCCGCTATTCTTATGAAGAGGAGCTGCTTGAGCTGCCCGCCGGCAAGCTGGAAATCGGTGAAAATGCCGATACCGAGGCGGCAGGCAGGCGCGAGCTTGAAGAGGAGACCGGTGCGCGTGCCGATACCTTTATTGATTTGGGTGTGTTTTATCCCACTTGCGGCTATTGTAATGAAATAATATATTTATATGCGGCAAAGGGACTGCATTTCGGCAAACAGCATTTAGACCGTGATGAATTCATTGAACCGTTGAAAATTAAACTCGAGGATGCTGTTAAAATGGTGATGGACGGTACGCTGAAAGACGGTAAAAGCATCGCCATTATCATGAAATTAAATGAGATGAAAAGGAACGGAGTATTATGACGAAAAAAGAGAGAGCCGCTGCGATTATCGAGCGCATGAAGCAGATGTATCCCGATGCGCTGTGCTCCTTGCAATACAGAGACCCGCTGCAGCTGCTTATAGCCGTGGTGCTGTCGGCGCAGTGTACGGATGAGC
Source organism: Clostridia bacterium (assembly GCA_017512465.1). GTDB lineage: Bacteria > Bacillota > Clostridia > Oscillospirales > Acutalibacteraceae > RUG714. Next base: position 639 of record JAFWGH010000106.1, on the reverse strand, counting down.
GCGTGAACAAGGTCACACCGGCGCTGTTTGAGCGCTTCCCGGATTTAGATGCATTTTGTGAGGCTTCCGTGGAAGAAATCGGGGAATACATACGCTCTTGCGGCTTTTATAATTCCAAGTCCAAAAACATTTCCGGCTTGTGTCATATGATAAAAGACGAATACGGCGGCAGGGTGCCCGATTCCATTGAGGAATTGGTGAAACTGCCCGGCGTGGGCAGAAAGACCGCAAACCTCATATGCGGTGATGTATATGGTACGGACGGTTATGTTGTTGACACCCATATGATACGCATTTCTCAGCGCATGGGACTTTGCAGCGTTAAGGCGGGTGAGAGCAATCCCGCGCTGAAAATTGAAATGCAGTTGCGCAAAATCATTCCCGAGAGCGAAAGCTCCGATTTTTGCCACCGCATTGTGCTGCACGGCAGAGCGCTGTGCACCGCCCGCAAAGCAAAATGTGAGGCATGCGATTTGAATGATGTGTGTAAGAAGAACATCAAATAAGGATTTGTCGAGGTGCATGGATTAAAAAGTTTACACTGATTTTGTCCAACTTTTCTACCCCTCCGAGCGCTGTAAACGCGCCCACCTCCCCTCATCAAGGGGAGGTAGAAAGCGGTTGAGCCGCTTACAGCGG
>JAFWGH010000105.1 GCA_017512465.1 Clostridia bacterium | reverse complement strand
GCCGTAACCACGGCGATTTTGTGCTTTTGCCAGCCTCTGCTTGCGGTACCTATGTACAGCTCAGCGCAGAGGCTGACAAATTTTATCTCACTTTCTCGACCTCTGCCAGCTTGTAGACAAATGATTTTGTCTACAAGCTGAAACCGCATCGATAGATGCGGATTTTTTTTGATTATTTTATCAGGTATTAAACCACTTTGCGCTAAATTCTTTGCGCTCCTCGGGTGTTTCGCACAGTTTTACAAAATCCCCCTTACGGATGCGCGCAAACATTTCATCAAAGTCTTCCGGCTCATGGAAATAATAGCCTTGCGCCAATTCGCAGCCGATGCTCTTGACAAATTCGAGATGCTCCGGCGTTTCCAAGCCTTCAATAAGGGTATGAATCCCAATCTCATGCGCCAAATGCACAAACTCTTTGAGAATGACTCTGTTCACACCGTTATTATCATCTAAGTGGCGCATCAATTCCATATCGTATTTGACAAGGTCAAAATTAAATTGACTGAATACATTCACCGCAGAATAGCCGCTACCGAAATCATCCAGCCATAAGCGGTAACCGTTTTCGCGGATTTTTGCAAGCTGTTCGCGCAAGACCTCCGAACCCTCTGCCAAATCCTGCTCGGTGATTTCCACAATAAAATTATCTTTTTGCAGAAATTCGGACAAGTTGTATTGCTCATAGATACGGTTCATTTCCGAAATAATGTCGGCATGGTCAAAATCCTGTCGCGAGAAGTTGACCGAAACGGGCATAATCGGCAAGCCGCTCTCATGCCACTGCTGCACCTCATGGCACACCTGCTCAAACATGTAAATATCCAGCTTGTACAGCTGATGGTATTTGCGCAATACCGGGATAAACTCACCGGGTGAAATAACACCGCGGTTTGGGTCCACCCATCTCGAAAGTCCCTCAAATGCCGCTATCTTCCCGCTCTCCACACGGTGAAGTGCATGGTAATACACTTTAATCCAGCCATTCTTAATTGCCTGGTCAAAGTTTTCCAAAATGTAGCGGTTTTGCATAAAGCGCGCGTTGGCTTCGGGTGAGTAGAAGGAAACCTCCCGATTGATATTATTATGAATATCCTTAAGCGCATGCTTTGCGCGATCAAGCGCTTCACCAATTGTGGTGCGCATATCAATCATGCAAACACCGGAGCGAATACCCATGGTATTGCCGCTGGCGGTTTTGCGAATGATTTGATTGGCTTTGCTAAGCCTGTTTTCGAGTTCCTTATGGTCATCGAGCCAGGTAATAATCACAAAGTGGTCATCCACACTGCGCACAACCAGCGCATTCGGGAAGAGCTTTTTGAGCGTGCCGGCGGTTAAGCGCAGCAGCTTATCGCCCTTTTCAATACCATACTGGTTGTTATAGGACTGCATGGAATAAATATCAATGTATACCAAGTGCGGTATTTTGCCTTCCGTGCGGATAATATTCACCGTGTCCTCACCAAATTCATGCAAATAGTTTAAATTCGGCAAGCCGGTCAGCTGGTCTGTATAGAAGCGGTCTCTTTGCGATAATTTGTAAAAGCCCGCACTCTCCTGCACACTCTCTTTGGTGTGTGTTAAATTGGCATAATTAATAATGGCAAGCTCTGTTCCATCCGGCATGGTCTGCCATTTACCGACAGCGTGAATGAGGATATATTCCTCTTTCGCCTGCGGATGCGAATTGCGTGAGGAAATGCGGCAGCGAAATACCGTGTCATACGGTCCGCGCTGATTCAAAAAGTCATCACTGATTTGTGAAAGCATGCCCACATCATCCGGATGCATGCGCTCAAACAAACCGCTGCGCAGCCACAGCAGCACATCTTCTCTTTTTGACCCGGTATTGCGGCAAAAACCGTCCGAAGCCAAAATGGGCGTAGCCCTACCGTCAATATTCTGATAATAGACAAAGGAAAGCGGACTGCTCTCATAGGCTTCTCTCAAATCCTCCGGAAATTGGTATAATGTTTTTCCGCTAAAGGCAAATACTTTGCTCTTGTCAATTTTTAACTCGGCTTTGTGAGCATACATTTGCCTGTCTGCCCGCTCAAACACCGCATCCACATTTCTGTCACCATCAAATCGCGCCATACCGTATGCAATTTGAATATCGTCTTTATTTTTATTAGAAATGTTGGCGTCGTTCATCTTTTTCATCAGCTTATCAATCTGCCGATAGTCCTCTCCCTGACAAATCACGGCAAATTCATCGCCGCCGACACGGTAAATTTCGCTCTTTTGGAAGATATTGCAAATGATGCTGCACGCTTTACAAATATAGCGGTCGCCCGCCTTGTGTCCCCTCAAATCATTGACTTCTTTTAAATTATTGATATCACAAATCACAATCGCAAACACCGGGGAATGATTGTTTTCAATGCGCTCATTGAGTGCATTTTCGGCATCCACAAAAGCATATTTATTGTTCACACCCGTCAGCACATCCTTTGTCGCCAGCTCTGTGGCATTTGACAACCGCTCATCGAGCACTCTTGTATCTCGATAGTTATTGAGCATGATAATGGTGGAGAGAGCAAAGAGTGAAAGCAATACAACAGTATACAGCGTATTGGTACTTGTGATTTTTTCCGCCTGTTGCTCAAGGAACTGCATACGTTCCTCTTCGGTCAACTCTGTACCGTCAGTCGGATGCGCTTCATGATACTCATAAATTTGATGTACCGCATTTTCGGCGGCATCCTCGGTAGCTCTTTCTACCCACATCATGGAGGTAAACAGGATGAGCACCAGTAAGATAACCCACACCAACACGCGGTTTCCGTATTCCCGATTCTTATCCCTGCGAATGAGAATGCGGAAATAGACAAGCCCGAGTACCGACCATACAATAAAGAGAATGTACGATTCAATCTCCATCGTATCAAAGGGCAAAAGACCGGGTATGAGCAGCAACAGCAAAAAGATCAGCATCAGCACAAGCCCGGCGATACCGGTCACTTTTTCCGCACGCTGTTTACTCTCTTTGGCATGTTTAAATACCGCATAGGAAATTAAGCTGTAAATAATGGTTGCACCAAGTGTTGTCACATCCACAATCCAGCCAATGGCGGTTCTGCCCAAAAACGGAATAAATATGGACACTATCACGACCGCATAAATGGCATTGGCGGGAACCCCCCGCTTATTGAGTGCGGCAAGCTTCTTGGGTGCTTCTCCCTCTCTGGCGGCAGCAAACAGCAGGCGGCTGAGCGCGAGCAAATTACCGATAAGGCTTGTTAAGATAACGGCAAAGAGCGCACACAAGAGTATGATAACGCCCTTATTGCCCAAATAATAATTCGCCGCATAAAACGCCGGCACGGCTTTAATACCCTCTAAATTACCCATATCGCGAATATAGGCAAGCCAGTTTTCATATTCCGGCGGGTAGGCGGAAATGGAAAGCATGGAAACAAACAGATACAGCACTGTTGTCACCACGATGGATGCAATTAATATCTTACGAATCCTTTTCACAGGGAAAGAATATTCCTCGGAAAAATGGGAGATATTTTCAAAACCGATAAATGCCCATGGTGAAATAGCGGCAATGCGCACAATTTGAGAAAAGGCGCCTGAATTCTCCGTAAACATCGGAGCATAAGAGAGAGCGCTGTCATGCTTAAATGCCGCCACGGCGGCACAAGCGGTAAAGCCCAGCACAAAGACAAGCGCTGCAATCTTCATGATGTGATTGGGCAGCTTTGCCGAATTTGCACACAATAAAGCGATAATGACAATAGCAGCAATGGCAAGCAGCGCTTCACCAAGCCACACCTCATAACCGAAAATGCTGTAGTGGAAACCGAATTGGAAGGTATTGCCCAGGAAAAAGCGGGCAAACAGCGGCAGTGAAGTCATATTCGCCCATAAAATCGCTAAATAGGTGATGAGCACAAACCAAAATGCCAAAAAGCCCAAATCCTTACCTCCGGTATGCCGCTCAAAAGTGTACACACCGCCGGCATCAGGTGATTTGCGAATCATGTATTGTAAATTCCATGTAATCACAAAAATGACCGCCATGCCGATTAACAAGCCGAAAACAGTTCCCAAAATACCGGATTTGCTCAAATAAGTATTACAAGTAACAATGAACGACCCCCAACCGATACTTGTACCGATGGAGAATGCCCATATCCCTAAGGGTGTAAAGGAGGAACGCAATCCGCCGTTTAATTTGTTCTTCTCTTCCATAATTTTACCGCCTGCATTTTTTCTAATGAAAAGTTAAACCGAGTATCAATCCATATGCCCTGCTTTGTTGGCATACATGCGCTTATCCGCGCGCTCAAACACATCGCTGACAAGTGCATCATTTTCATAGCGCGCCATACCGAAAGCGATTTGCACATCACCTTCTTTTTGGTGTGCGGCGTTCACTTGTTTCATCTGCTCGAGCAAAGCATCTATTTGTTCATAATCGTGTCCCTGGCATATCACGGCAAATTCATCGCCGCCGATACGAAAGACAGGACTGTGTTTAAAAATATCGCATATCGCTTCACTTGCCTTGCGAATAAAAGTATCACCGGTTTTATGCCCCATGGTATCGTTAACCGTTTTCAAACCATTGATATCACATACCACGATGCAAAACTCGACTGCCTCACCGGCTTCTATTCTTGCCGTTAAATCTGCTTCTGCTTGTGTAAATGCATGTGTATTCTTCGTGCCGGTTAAAGCATCCTTATTGGCAAGTTTTTTTGCAGCGGACAGCTCTTTTGCATAGCGCATTTCACTGCGCACCTGCGCATCCACGTTATCGACACCGATGATGAGAGAGGTTTTCCCATCCTCCTCCACCTCTGTAGCTTTTAAGCGCACATAAATCATTTTGCTGTTGTATACCAAGCGGTAATTGAGGATAAATAACCCATCCTGCTCAATCGTGCGCAGGATATTTTCTTTTGTGAACACGGAGCGGAAACGCTCCAAATCCTCCGGATAGACTGCCGATAAGCTGTTTTTATAGGTGGTTTCAAAGAAAGCGTCACCCTTTTTTTCAATGCCGAATTTTTCAAAGTCTTCCGAAGTATTAAACTCTTCAAACTCCTCTGTTTCGGGATTGACAATATATAATACCAGCAAGTTGCGGTTAAGCGCATTTAAGCGCATATAGGCTTTTCTTTCCTCGGCTGCACTTTCTGCTGCCATGCGGTCCTTCATTTGCGCATCCACATTGGTTACACCGATAATTACATGCCTGTCATCACCGATAATGCGCAGCGCCTTGATGCTCACATAGGTCGGCTCACCGCCGATGAGCAAGCGGTAATAATGGCGCATGACACCGTTTTCTTCTATTTCTTTTTTCAAATGCTCTTTATCGAGCACATCAATCAGCCCTGCCCTGTCATCCTCATAAATCAGCTCTTGCGCATCCCGCACAACCGCTGTAAAGAAGTCTGTTCCGCGGTTTTCCGTGGTGCGGTAACCCGCTTCGGTTTTGGAGCCGTATTCAATAAACGCATCCGTTTCCAAATCGACATAATATAAATCGAAATAATCCTCGGAAAGCACGCTGACAATATTTTCATACACAGTGTTGGAGCTTAATATTTCCTGATAAGCCGCCTTAGTTTGCTCATTTTCCTTTTTAACACTTTCCATTTCCGTGACATCCAAGGACATGCCGAGCAGGCATAATCTGCCGCTTTCATCATAAAACTTAAGCTTTGTGGTTTGGAATTGGCGCGGATTGCCGGCGGCATCTGCCACATCCTCATACAGCACATAGGGTGTATCCATTGATAACGCCTTGCGGTCATCCTCCACAAAGTGCGCTGCTGTTTGGGCATCAAATATCTCATAGTCAGTCAGCCCGACAACGCCTTGCGGAGAAGGCTTGTTGGCATATTCAGCAAAGGACTGATTGCAGGCAAGATATACACCGGTTTCAACATCCTTAGAAAAGCTCATCACAGGCATATTGTCCAAAAGGGATGTGATGGACTGCTTGAGCTCGGCAATCTCGGTTGCCTCCTCCATGCCCTGCCTGAACTCTTCTTTTTCATCGGCAATAAGCACCGCACGCAACAGACAGGTACCGAACATATAGGCAATGGAATACAGCGGCAATAACGGGAACCACAGCTGTGCAAATAAGAACACAGACATAATCAGACCGAACCAAGCGAGGGTACGGTATCTTTTCTGTTTCTCCGAGCGGCGCCGCACAATGACATACAGCGCATAAGCCGAAATGAGCAGCAGCATGATAATTTGCACGCCGAGAAGTATATAGCGGGTACTGAGTGCCTTGTATTCACACGCTTCGTTGATGGTGAATAATGTCGGAACAAATATATTGACAATAACCAGCACTGCCACAAGCGCCGCAAAAATGCGCCCCGCATAAACGAGAATGCGCTCAAATATGTTTTTTTCCTCCAAATAGCTTACGCAATACTTTGTCCAAAGCCATATGCCTGCCGCCATGGCAATAAAATAAACAGAGGTGTCGATAAACAGCGGAGTCTCCAGCTTAAAATAATCCAAAATACCCCAGAGAATATCTGTGGTATAATATGCCAACACCGCAAACAGAAAGTGTTTATATGCCTTCCAGGAAGGCTTGTCAAAGGCATGGTTATGAAAAAACAGAATATCTCTGTTTTCGATAATGAGTACCAAAAATGCCAGTATACCTACGGTAGAGTAATACATCGTGAATAAACCTCAGTCTTTGCTAAATGCTAAAAATTATAAAAATGTGTATGTATGTTTACCTTTTCGCTTGGAGGCATACAAAGCCTCATCCGTCATTTCAAACAAATTCTCGGTGCCGGACACTTCGCTGCCGTGCACAATGCCGACACTGACGGAAACTGCCGGCATATCCTCTGCCGCCTGCCCGAGCTCTCGATTGATTGCTTCAATCTTTGCGGCGAGACTATCATGCTCCATTTCGGAAGCATGTACCATAAACACCACAAATTCATCGCCGCCGATGCGGCAAATGTAATCATCATTACGAAAGCTTTTCTTTAAAACCTCTGCCGTTCTTGTCAGTATCTTATCGCCGGTTTCGTGACCGTAGGTATCGTTGATGCTCTTAAAATCATCCACATCAAACAAAATCATATAGGTTGTGTCCAAATCAATGTTTGAGAGAATGGATTCATAGCCGCTGCGGTTAAAGACACCGGTCAGCTCATCATGAGAGGCTTTAAAATTCAAGCGCTCTAAATTGTGCTTATATTTTTTGTACATGGAATTATACGCACGCACCAAATAACGGAATTCACTCGTTCCGCTCTCTTCAAGATACTTGTTGCTCTTAATGCGATCAACCGCATCCAAAATCGGATGAATGCCCAAGCGGGAAGCGAGCCATACCAAAAAGATTACGCCGATGGTTTGCAAGACAATTACCGAGCGCACCGCCAGCATTTGCTTGCGAAAAGAAGCGAGCGCCTCGGCATCGGCAGCAAGGGCTTCTTGTTCGAGCTCATCTAAGCTCGCCTGCGTATCCTCGCGGATTTGGTCTTTTCTTGCATGGTAAATATCATCATGCACCCATTCCGACGCTTTGTGCATTTTTTCTTGCGGCGATAGAGCCTTATCCTGCGCGGTCAGCTCTACATCTTTTAATGCATCGGGATAATCCGCATACCCTTTTGCCTCCACTACCAAGCGCATGGCGTAATATTCTCTCTCCATTAATACAACAGAGCCTTCATTTGCTTTTTTCAGTTTTTCGACAGCGGCTTCGTTGCTGCTCCCTTCCGCCATAGTTTGAAGCGCTTCTTCGCGGTGGCGTTGCTCAAATGCTTCCTTAAAGTATTCATCCATATAGCGCTTTTCACCGTTAATGGTGAAGCACTGCACCTGCTCACTCAAATAATCCGAGGTGTCCAACAGCTCACGCGCTGCTTTTCTCAACTCTATGTGCTGTTCGGAATATTCGGTGAAATTTTGAAACCCCGATGAAAGATAATAGGTAAAAAAGAGAATTAATCCGGAAAAGAGGATTGCACCTATAATCAGCCAAATTTGTATGGAACGAAGCGATACGCCGCTTTCCTTAATTTTTCGTGACATTGCCGAACCTTTCTAATAATAAATATGCTTTTTACAGATAGTTAAAATTATTATAGCATTATTTATTATTTATTTCAACCGCATTCAGAGAATTGTGCCGTGCATTTTCGGCTTTGTTATGCTTTGCCCTCACCACTGAAAAAGCCTGCCGCGCAAACGCCGACAAGCCGCAAAAAAAAGATTGCCTCACCCGAAAAGGCGGAGACAATCCTTGCATTTATCACTTTTTTATGATTTGCAGCGCTGCAAACGACTGCAGCTGCCGGCTCATCTTCCCGTTGCGGAAAGCATAGCAAAGGGTGTTTTGAAGATAATCTTTAAATCGCCCCATGTGGTGCGGTTTTCGATATAGTTCAAATCCATTTCAATCCATTTTTCAAAGGGAATATCATTGCGGTTATCGGCAATCTGCCAATCGCAGGTGATACCCGGTGTAACAATCAGGCGCAATTTGTGGTAATCGGTATATTCCGCTACCTCGCAGGGAAGCGGCGGGCGCGGACCAACCAAGCTCATATGCCCGCTGAACACATTGAAAAATTGCGGCAATTCATCTACTGATAATTTGCGCAACACCTTACCTAAGCGTGTGATACGCGGGTCATCCTTAATCTTAAATACGGGACCATCCATCTCGTTTTGTTCCATTAACTCCGCGCGGCGCTTGTCGGCATCCACATACATGGTGCGGAATTTGTACATTTGAAACTCCTCGCCGTGGCGGCCGATACGGATTTGCTTATAAATCGGGCTGCCGTGCGGGTCATCAATATAAATTGCCAGCGCAACCGCTCCCATGGGGACTGCCGCTACGGTGAGCAAAATAGAGGAAACAATCAAATCAAATGTTCTTTTCTTTTTCCAATAAGAACGAAAGGATTTGTTGTTGATTAAATCATTGAGTCTTTTTTCTGTTGCTTTATCAATTTTTCCAAATTCCAAATAGGGCATAATGCTTAAGGCCTCGCTTTCGTGTTTGATAGATAAATTGATATAGGAACAAATATCATATATTTAAATATAATTTTAACACATATTTAAACTCATTTCAATCATTTTTCGCTTTTTTTGCGTATTTTTTTGCACAAAATCGCACAAAGAATACGACAAGCAAAAATACTTTACAATCAAAGTATAAAAGGTTAAAATTTCACAAAATAAATGACCGCTAATTTCTGTTAAAGCTTCACAAAGCCTGAAAATACAAGAAATATCTTGTTTTTCAGGATACTTGAAGCCTTGCGGAATCAGCGGTCTGTTATTATGTAGGATAGTTGGTTTTTGATGTAAAGCTAAATAACTTTACAAAATCCGCTTATCAATGTAAAATATCATTGATTTTGCGCTTCACCTGCGGCGGAATCATATTTTTTATGCCGCGAATGATATGGTCTTTGAGGTGCTTTTTATATCCGCTTTGATATGCTGCATACCCGTTACGGATATAGCCTTGCAAAAGTTCCTCGTGTTCCGGCAGCGGTTTACTGGCGCTTGTGAGCTGTTTGTTTCTTTTCTCCACACTTTGCCTGTCGGTGGAAATGAGCGTGAGCGCTTTTTCGCATTGTTTGAACCACTGTTTTCCTTTTTCGTTATTGACCAACACGCAGGAGATACCCCAATCCGGGTTGACATCACCCATTTTTTTAATCAAATCCGTGCGAATTCCCCAATAATCGCCCAGGGTGATATCACCCTGACGCCCCTCAGCGGGAAAACGGCAGTGGTAGCAGCTCTCGCGGTAAACCTCGCCTTTAAGAAAATAGAAATAATACGGCGAGGTGCCTGCATTATATTTTAAAGTGGCATCGGCAGTGCGCACAGAGCCTTTAACTCCCCAACCGTAACGCTTATCGCGGAATTTCACATCGGTAATCTTGCTGTAGTTCTCCCCCGCTACATACTTTAAATCATCCTGCAGCATTTTCATGCTCGGCACACCGTGGCAGATAATATCCACGGTGAGTAAATTCTCATAATCTTTGCCCAAATAAGCTTTTAATCCCGCAATTTGACAAGGTGTGCCGGAATAACACACATATCTGCCCTCCTCCAGCATTTTTTTTGCTTCGCGGAAGGTTGTACCGGTCATGCTCTGTACATATTTTGAGCCGCGCAGCTTTGCGAGTTCCTTTTCATTTTGCACACAGATGTGCGCCAAGGTCATATCCTCTGCCCATGCCGCACCGAACACGGCGCCGCCTTTATCCAAAACCGCCTGTGCAAGCGCACTGAACAAGCCTCCGGAAGAGGAAGTTTTTTGGATATTCTTGTTTTTATGTGCCGCCGCATATACCTGAGGCGCAGCATTGGCGCCTGCTCCCTTTTCGGCAAACACGCACACATCCTTGCACCTGCCGCACTTGACACACAAGCTCTCATCCACCGCAGGATACATAAACCCCGCTTCATCCTCCTTCATGGTGATGGCATCACGCGCACAAGCACTCACACAAGCGCCGCAGCCGCAGCATTGCTCCGCCCGCTCTATGGCAATATATTCTTTCATATTTCCTCCACTGTAAACTATCATGATTTTTAGATTGAATAATACTCACGCATATGATATAATTATAAAATAATTTGTCTATTTGTCAAACATTTTGGCATATTTTTTCATTTCGTACATACAAAAGGAGTTCTAAGTATGAAAATAGCCATGATTGGTCATAAGAGAATACCCACCAGAAGCGGCGGCGTGGAAGTCGTTGTGGAAGAATTGAGCGTGAGAATGGCGCAAAAAGGACATCAGGTGGTTGTCTATAACCGCCACTGCGGTGAAGAAAAGCTCAAAAGCTACCGCGGTGTAAAAGTGGTGGAAGTGCGCACCTTTAAAAAGCAATCGCTCAATGCCATGGTCTACTCTTTCTTTGCCACGGCAAGGAGCAATTTCAGAAAATATGATGTGGTGCATTTCCATGCCGAGGGTCCCTGTGCGATGATTCCGCTTGCCAAAATCTGCGGCAAAAGGGTGGTCGCCACCATCCACGGATTAGACTGGCAGCGCGGCAAATGGGGCGGCTTTGCCTCCAAATACATTATGTTTGGCGAGAAAATGGCGGCAAAATATGCCGATAAGGTCATTGTGCTATCGCAAAATGTGCAAAACTACTTTAAAGAAACCTATAATTGCGACGCCGTGTTTGTGCCTAACGGCATCAACCCCGTTACACCCGAAGCGCCCGATATCATCCGCGAAAAATTCGGTTTGGAAAAAGACAGCTATATTCTGTTCCTTGCCAGAATTACCACGGAAAAAGGGCTTGATTATCTTATCGATGCTTATAAGGCTTTAAAGACAGATAAAAAGCTGGTTATTGCGGGCGCAATCGAGCCGCAAACCGACTATATCCGTTCGGTAATGGAAAGAGCAAAAGGCAATGAGAATATCCTTTTCACCGATTTTGTGAGCGGAAAAACACTCGCGGAGCTGTTTACAAACTGCTATGTTTATGTGCTCCCGAGCGATATTGAAGGCATGCCGATGAGTTTACTCGAAGCAGTCGGCTACAATGCGCGTGTCATCATCAGCGACATTCCCGAAAACACTGCCTGCATGGATGGTTACGGCAATGTATTTAAGCACTCCGATACCGCTTCCTTAAAAGAAGTATTGGAGCATTGCCTGCAGCACCCCGAGCTGAAAGAGCAGGATTTTAAAGCGGAGCTTTCCGCCGCGCAGGTACAGCAAAAGCGCGCCGAGCTGATGGAAAAATACAACTGGGATAACATTACCGACCAAACACTCGCAATATATGAATCGGTAAAAAAATAATCACTTAAAGCACATATAATATTACATGTTTTACCGCTTTGTTTCCGCTCACAGCGAAGCAACCCGGTACTCCGAAAAAAGAGGAAATATGGCAACAAGAACACAACACGCAAGAAAAAATATTATTACAAGCGTTATCAATAAATTGGTTATCATGGGAACCAATTTCATTATGCGCACGATTCTAATCAAGTACTTAGGCGCAGAGTATCTCGGCTTGGACAGTTTGTTTGTCTCGATTTTGCAGATACTTTCGCTCACGGAACTGGGTATCAGCTCCGCCATGGTCTACAGCATGTATAAACCGCTCGCGGAAGGCGACACCGCCGCCGTATGTGCACTGCTCAAACTGTACCGCACCGTGTACCGGTGGATTGCTTTAATCATGACGGTATTGGGACTGGCTGTCTCGCCTTTTTTGCCGCTGATTGCAAAAAAAGACTTGCCCGAAGGGTTAAATTTATATGTCCTTTTTTATATCAACCTTGCCAATACCGTGCTTTCCTATGTATTGTTCGCCTACCGCTCTTCCCTTTTCACGGCGGACCAAAAATACTCGGTCAACAACAATATTTACTCCATATTTAAAATCGGTGCAACCGTTGTTCAGGTAATTGCCATTTTTTTGTTTAAAAACAATGCCTACACCGCTTATTATTTGTATTCGCTCGCATTGCCGTTAATGACAATTGCGAAAAATCTGGCACTGTACATCATCTCCAACAAGATGTATCCGCAGTATAAATGTGAAGGAACCGTGCCGCCGGATGAAATCAAAAATATCCGAAAGCGTGTAGCGGGCATGTTTTTGCACAAAGTCAATTTTGTATTCCGCAATTCGCTCGACAGCATTGTATTATCCGCTTTTTTGGGATTAAATATACTCGGTCAGTATAACAGTTACTACTACATTATCAATGCCATTTCCGGCATTATGATATTGGTTTCCAACTCTGTCACGGCTTCGGTGGGTAATTCCATTGTTGTTGAAAGCAAAGAAAAGAACTATAAAGATTTCCAAAAACTGCAGTTGTTGTACATGGGATTGACCACATGGCTGACGGTTTGCCTTGTCGGCTGCACTCAACCCTTTATCAAACTGTGGGTGGGAGAGAAAATGATGTTTGAGGATTACATTATGATTATTTTCTGCATCTATTTCTTCTCCATGCACTTCAGCCGCATCTGTCACCTGTACCGCGATGCGGCAGGGCTTTGGTGGCAGGACCGCTTCCGTCCGATTGTGGAAACACTTGTCAACCTTACACTGAATATCGTTCTTGTTAAATATCTCGGCTATATCATTCCTTTAAACAACATCGGCGTGAGCGGCGTAATGTTTTCCACCATTTTCTGCATAGTCTTTATCGAAGGCACCTGGGGCACAAGAATCCTGTTTAAGCACTATTTCACGCAAGTCAAAATGTCAAAATACATGCTCCGGCTCACTTGGTATTGGATACTCGCCATTATTGCAGGCGGCGGTTGCTACTTTGCATGCTCAAAAATCGGGCTCGAAGGTATCCCGGCATTTATTGTTTACGGTATTGTCGGCACCCTCATCACAGCAGTTGTATACATAGCGGGAACCTGTTTCCTGCCGGAATTCATGCCTTCTGTCGCTTTTGGCTTTAAGATTATCGGTATGAAAAAGATATCCGAAAAAATAACGGACGGCGTCAAAAAAAGGCAAGAAATGAAGAAATAATTCTTGCCCTCAGCCGTTCGCCCGTGTGCAGGCAAAGTGCATGGTGCGAAAGCGGCTTTTACGCCATGCGCTCATCGTTAACAGTTAAAAAAGAGGTCGAAAAAGTGAGATAAAATTTGTCAACTCAAGCGCTGAGGCGTACAAAGGTACTCCAAGCTCGAGTTGGCAAAAACACAAAATCGCCGTATCTACGGCGATTTTCACCTTTTCTTTTTTCAAGATAAGAGTCATACTTTATTTTACCATAACAATGTCAGCTTTCTTCGGATTTTAACAAAACAATAATATTCGTGTGCTTTTAGCCACTTTGTCGACACTCTGAAACAACGGAAATTGCATGATTTCCGTTGTTTTTTAACATTTATAAACTGCAAATCGCTTCGTAATTGCGCCGGCAGTTTTCGGTATCGTTGTATTTAAAGAATGCATTTGTCCTCTCCAAATACTTTTGTTCCGGCTGCATACCGTTTTCAAAAATGCGACGCAAGCTTTCAGCCACCTCTTCGGTGCTTACACAAACATCTCCGAAGCCGTCCCTGTGATACTCGAAATACCCTCTCTTATAGTGCCCGGCGTAATAAGCGTCTTCATCATACTGGTAATAAATAATCGGTTTGCGCATATACGCATAATCGAAAAACACGCTGGAAAAATCGGTGATTAAAACATCGCTGTGAATGAGCAAATCCTGCACATCATTATTTTTGAAATCGGCAATATGCACACGCGGATGACTTGTTTCAAAACAGTCCAAAAAACGATGAATTTCAAAATGCGGGTAAAAAATCAATTCATAATCATTTGCCTCGAGCAAATCGGTCAATGCTTTATCATTCAAAAAAGCATTGTACCGTTTATAATAATCGCTTTCCAGGAAAGTATTTCTGGTGCAAGTACGCAAAGCGGCGCGCCAAGTCGGCATAAACAACAGTTTTTTTGTCGGTTTGTCCGTCTTTTTTAAATTGTCATATCTGCATAATCCGGTCAGTTTTAATATCTTTTCATCATAACCGAACACTTCCGCAACATAAGCATATTCGGGAATTGCCGAGCATACAAACATATCTATATTCGTTCTGTCGGCATGGCAAAACGCCACATCATCCTTGATAATACCGTGCTGCAAAAACACTTTTTTGGACTTATCGGGAAAGAGCTTTCCGAATTTGTTAAAAAACAGGATATCCGGTGAATAGCCGTCAATATGCGTGCTGACTTTATACTTTGCCAAAATGAAGCACAAATAATGCTTAAAGCTGCCGTATTCAATCAAATTTCCCAAAGCAGATACTTTTCCGATATCCGGTGAGTCGGAAGTAATAATATACACCGCGTTAATTTTCGGGTGTGCGTTTCTCATATATTTAAAGAAATGATAGCCGTTATCCCGCGCGTCCATCCCCCTCTCGGAGACAATCCACAAATCCTTGTATGCATCACGCTTTTTTACAAATACGCTTGCAATCTCTGCCGCTATCATCACAAAGAAAACCCGAATGTAAATAAATAGTCTTTTTAGCTTATACATATCATTCTCCAAATTCTGTAAAACTGTGAGTTATTATACAAGAGCATATCATAATTGTCAAGTTTTTGAGCTTTACATAATTTAGATAAATATATAATAAACAGTTGATTTTTTGTCATTATTTGTTATAATATTATATGTTTTAATTTAAAATTAATATCACACGTGTAAATCATTCACAAAACATTAATTGGAAAAGGGATAATGCTTCATGTCACTCAAACTCAGCATAGGTTCTGCAATTTACAATTTGGAAGAATCCTTTTTGCGCGAACACATTGAAGGCATTCGCGGACAACTGACAGATGAAACCGAATTGCTTTTAATTGACGATTGTTCCACCAATCATTCGCCCGATATCTGCAAGGAATATGCCGCAAAGGACAGCCGCATTCGCTACATTCGCATGGATGAAAACAGCGGTCTGAGCAGCGTCAGAAACCGCACGGTTGAAGAAGCCGAAGGCGAGTGGATTTTTTTTGCCGACGGTGACGATTTGTTTTCGGACTACTTTATCACCACTGCATTAAAATTTATAGACGCAAAATATGATATCATTATCCATGAGCGCTTAAAGTTTACCGAACAAAAGCAACCGGATTCTCCCTGCCGGGTAAAAAACACGGTGGAATTGCCGCCGCAAGCGGGTAAAAAAATCAGCATTTCCTGTTTGTGTTTGGACCCGAATTTGGGAACGCAGCTCGGTTTACCCTCCCGTGCTTTTTACCATGCGGCATGGGGTGCTTTGTACCGCAAGGACTTCTTAGTGAAAAATCAGCTGCAGGTCCCTGTCGGGCAAAAGAAAGCGCAGGATGCCGTATTTAATACCTGCACCTATTTTTATGCCCAAAATATTGCTTACTTACCGTACATCATGTACTACTACCGCAATAACCCGCAGGGTATCACCCATCGGTATACGGAGAATTTACAAATCACCCTGCATTCTTTGGAAAAACATTTAAGCGATTATATGAAGGAATACTATCCGCAAGACAGCGATGTGGAAATGCGCTATATGAGTCACCGCGTGTTAGCCATTGTTATGGATAATTTGCGCTTAAATATTTTCCACCATGATAATCCGAAAAGCCGGGAGCAAAGGAAACGGGAATATTTTGATTTTATCGAGGAGGAACCCTACAAAACCGCCATTTCCGTTTTTGACCCCCAAAAAAGCGGCAGATGGGAATGGCATTTACCTGTCAAACTGATTCAATCAAAGAATTTCCGGCTGCTTGATTTCTTTTTCGGAAATAATACCGTATTCCGCTATACCTGCGCCGTAGACAGGCGTGTATATAAAAAATTGAAAGGCAAAAAATAAGCATTGCATTTTGCCGGCGAGAAATAACTTATTTTTTTCTAAAACACACAGATTGACAGAAGGTTACAACGGATGCACGAATTGGAATTAACGACAAAAAAATCGAAGCTCTTCATCGGTCTGTACATCTTCTTTATTTTCGGTGCGGCGATGGGAGACTGGAAGGTCTTAAACGAAGCGCTCGGTGCACTGCCGAAAGTCATTTCCGCAGGTGCGCTCGGCATTGCGTTTCTCTATGTGTTGTGGTCGGGAAATTTTAAAAACTTTAAACCGCTCTCCCGCTTTGCAATCATGTATTCCTCTATCATTATCGGCATAATATTCTGCTCGATTTTTATATGGATTATGGATTTGCAATCCTTCAGCTATATCATGAAGGGCGTTTCAAAGATTTCCTATCAGCTGCTCAATATAGCAATCCTCGTTGCCGCCGTGTATATGTTTGAGGAAAACGCCGCAAAATATACCTTTTTCGGTATTGCCGCGGCAAACTTTGTCATTATTATTCTCGGCGCGGCAACCACCGGTATCGGCGGCGCCGTTTCGGATATGATTAAAAACATCACCTCCTTCGGTGCGAGTGATGTGATTCTCAATTCCACCTTTATTCGTGCAATCGAGATACACGATATCACCTTTGTAATGGGTGTATTTGTTATCTATTTCCTGTTTTTTACGCCCGGGGAGAGATTCCGCTACCTCTATGCCGCGATTGCGCTGTTTTTATTCTTTGCGGGACTCAAGCGTATCGCCTTTTTGAGCATGCTCTTAGGCATTGTATTTGCGCTCTTTTGTTCCCTGCTCGGACCGAAAGGAAAGCGGCGCACGCTTGTTATCACATCCCTGTTGATTGTGGCATTTTGCTATTACTATATTATCATCATCCAAAAAGGTATCTTTACACAGTTTTGTATTGAAAATGATATTGAGCTCAACGGTAGAGAAAAAATTTACGATTATATTTCGAACTTCTATGAGGTTTCCCCCTCCTACCGCGGCAAAGGCTATGAATTTTGTGTGCAGCTGCTCAAAAGCATGAAGGGCACCAAGGACCAGGTAGTCAATATTACCGCCGTGCATAATGACATTTTGAAAATGTATGTGGAAATGGGCTTTTGGGGCTTTTTGTGCTGGATTTTAGGTTACTATGTTTACCAGACCAACTGGTTTGTTACCCGCTGCGGAGAAAAGGTCGCTGTATGCTTTATGGCGATTAACATATACATGCTCATAACATACCTGACAGATAACACCATGTTCTATTATTGGTCGAGCATGGTTATTCGCATGATTCCGATGTGTTTCTTCTATGCGCCTATTAAGGACCCGCCATTAAAAGAAACCGCGGTTTACCGCATGAATAAATTTGACAGGTGGCGCTATAACAAACGACAGCGCGACAAAGAGCAGGCAATAGAGCCGAGAATGAAGATTGAGTAAAAGAGGCAATTATGATTAGAATTCTACAATCGGTAAGCAATATGGACCGCGGCGGTATTGAAACGATGTTGATGAATTTTTACCGCCATGTTGACCGCGAACAGGTACAGTTTGATTTCTTGCAAAACAAACCGGACCCCGGCGATTATGATGAAGAAATCAAAGCGCTTGGCGGCAGAATCTTCACTTCCCCGGGCTTTATGAGTTACGGCAAGTATATCGCTTACATGAAAGATTTATTCCGCGAACATCCGGAATATCAAATCATCCACACGCATAACGGTTCATTAATGCTCTATGCGCTTAAAGGCGCGCAAAAAAGCAATATCCCCGTGCGCATCGCACATGCTCACGCCACCGCCGTTCCGGTGGGATTAAAAAATGAACTTAAAAAGCTGATGCGGCCGATGATTAAATATGCCGCCACCGACTATTGGGGCTGCTCGGATGCCGCCGGAAAATTTTATTTTTCCGAAAAGCGCTGGAATGCAAAGCATGAGCTTATTCACAACGCGATTAATATCGATAATTTTACCTTTAATGAACAGGCAAGAGCGGATATTCGCCGGCAATACGGATTGGGCGATAAATTCGTTATCGGTCATGTCGGCAGGCTTGCCCCGCAAAAGAACCAGAAAAAAACACTGGAAATGTTTGCCGAAGCGCATAAAATGAATGCCAATACACACTTGGTTATCATCGGTACGGGCGAGCTCGAAAATGCGCTCAAACAGCAGACTGCCGCTTTAGGCATTACCGATGCTGTCACCTTCACGGGTGTGCAAACCAATGTCAATGAGTGGTACAGTGCCTTTGATGTCTTTGTGATGACCTCGCTCTATGAAGGCTTACCGGTAGTTGCGATTGAAGCGCAGGGAACAGACTTGCCCTGTGTGCTGTGTGATACCATTACTCCGGAAGTTAAAATTACGGATAATGTCAAATTCTTGGGACTGTATGACAGTGCGCAGGATTGGGCGCAAGCGGTATTATCGTTTGAGCCGAAACAGAGAATCAGCCGCGCCCCGGAGCTGCAGGCAGCCGGCTACGATATAAACTTGGAAGCACAGCGCATGCAACAGCTGTATTTGGATTTGCATGCAAAAATCAAGTAAAGAATTACGAAAACTCCCCGAATATGCGGCAGGAGTGAACGCTCACAATACTGAACAGAAAGAGAAAAAGTATGAAAATCGGCATTTTAACCCATCACACCATTAACAATTTCGGCGCATTCTTGCAAGCATGGGCATTGCAGGAAAAATGCAAAGCGCTGTTTCCGAATGATGATGTGTGCATCATCAATTATGTGGATGTTAAACAAAACATCATCAATATCGGCGGTTTCTTCCGCTTTTATCCCGGCGCGGAAACGCCTGCCTCGTGGCTGCAAAAAATTACCCAGCCCGGGATTTTCGCGAATGCGCGAAAAAAGTATTTTAGGCTGAGCAAAACCGTGCATAATGCCGAGGAAATTAATGCACTCGGTTTAGACTGCATCATTATCGGCAGCGATGAGGTGTGGAATTACCTCGACCCCAAGAGCTTTACACTGCTCAAATACAGTGCGGGGCTCACCTGTGAGCGCATCATTTCCTATGCGCCGAGCACCGGTAAAGCCTCCGGCGAGGATGCGCCCGAAGCCGTGCGCGCGGCAATGAAAGGCTTTAGCGCCGTATCGGCAAGAGATGCCGGCGCAGTGAAGCTGTGCGAAAATGCACTGGGTATCACCCCCACTGTGGTCTGTGACCCGACCTTTTTGACACCAACACCCAAGGTAAACAACGAAAAGATTAAGGCATTAACCAAAAAGCCGTATATCCTGTTTTACTACTGTAACGGCATGCCGCATGTACTAAAAAAGAAAATTGCGGACAATGCAAAAGCAAAAGGCTATGCCGTTCTCGGTGCAGGCGAATATGATAAACTGTACACCGAGATGTCAATTAAGCTTACCCCGTTTGAGTGGGTAGAGCTGTTTCGCAGGGCGGAATATGTGTACACAGGCACCTTCCACGGCGTTGTGTTTTCTATTTTGGCGCGCAAAAATTTCCGCGTTTATGCCTCTATTGACAGCCGTGTGAGAAAGATTTCCGCTTCATTGGGTCAATTCGGTATCGGCGACCGCTCACTCACGGAAGATGCTTATGATATGGATAATCCGATTGATTATGACAGCGTATACCGCTATATTGATAAGCTGCGTGCCGAAAGCAGCGCATATTTACTGCAAGCCGTGAAAGGAGCAGAGCAATGATTCAAAGCAAGGCAGACCTGAAGCATTATTTGGAGCAGGACAGAATCGCACTGTATAAGACAAGAAAAAAGCCGCGCATTGCGGGCGATGAAATTTGGCAGTACGAAATCCTGTTGCGCAAAACCGAATACTATATGAATTGCAAAAAAGACCCGCTCGGCAAAGCCATTGCGGTTTGGTTGCATTTCCGCTTGCGCAAAAAAGGGCGCAAGCTTTGCGGCTTTCACATTCCGCCGAATGCATTTGAGGAGGGGCTCTCTATTGCTCACTGGGGTCCGATTGTTGTGCACCCTTCGGCACATATCGGCAAAAACTGCCGCATTCACCAAAGCGTTACCATCGGCGCAACCAATGGCGAAAAACAAGCGGCAATTATTGGAGATAATGTATTTATCGGTCCTTGCTCTTCCATTATCGGTGATATCACCATCGGCAGCGATATCGCTATCGGTGCCGGCAGCGTTGTCACAAAGAGCTTTACGGATGACGGCATCACCATTGCCGGTGTGCCCGCTAAAAAAATCAGCGAAAACAACTCTCATTCCAATCTGGCGCCACAGCTGTTTGAATAAAAAAACTTAGTGCCATTTACAAAAGCATGGCATATTACCCGCGGCGCTATAATGCCGCAAATAAATATTATGAAAGGAAACGGTATTAATGGCAAAAATGAAAGTGCGCAATGTTAATGTGCGCAAGAATAATAAAGCTTTAAAAAAGAAAATACTGCTAACAATTCTAATTGTGGTGCTCGTTGCTGTAGCCGCGTTTATCGCCGCCAATATCATCATTAACCAAAACTTTACGGTTTCCTTTTATCAAGTGCGCTGCGATAAGGTTTCAGACAATATTCGCATCGTGGAGCTTGCCGATTTGCACAACGCGCAATACGGCAAAGACAATGAGAAGCTGGTGGCGAAAATCAAGGCCTTAAAACCGGATTTGATTTTCTATGCAGGCGATATGATGAATTATAAAGATAGTGATTATTCGGTGCTGTTCTCCCTGTCAGACCAACTCAGCGAAGTTGCACCAATCTACGCCTGCTACGGCAATAACGAAATTGACCAATATTTATTTGAAGATAAAAGCTTTACAGAGCAGTTGGAATCCCACCATGTCGATATGCTCAGCAATGAAGCGATTGATGTTAAAGTGGGTAACACCACACTGCAGCTGATTGCGGTTTCGGATGATTTAAAGCAGTATGACATTGAATCCAACAACGGCAAAAAATTTGTTGAATCCCTGGAGCCGACCGATAACTGCCGCATTTGTTTAACCCACTATCCTGAGCTGTTTAAAGAAAAGCTGCTCAACAAGGGTATCGATGTAGCCTTTACGGGTCACGCCCACGGCGGACTTATTCGTGTGCCGCATTTTGGCGGGCTGTACAGCACGGGAGAGGGATTTTTACCCGAATTTACCTCAGGAGTTAAAGAGCGGGATGACGGCACACAGGTCGTTATCAGCAGAGGTTTAGGCAATTCCGGTTACATTCCGAGAATCAACAACCAGCCGGAATTGGTCGTTGTAGACCTGTGTTGGTACTAAGCGCAAAACCGAGCGCAGCCGCATTTTAAATGAACAATAAACCTATCCTTTGAAAGGAGTTTCGGTATATGGATACTGAATATATCAACCTGCAAGTGCCTGTTGAGAAACCGAAAAAAACCGAACCGGTGATACAGGCACCGCAATCGAAAAAACCGCCTAAGCCGGGAAAACCGCCTAAGCCGAAAAAACCGAAGAAGCCCAAAAAGCCGAAAAAACAGAAAAAGACTAAAGAAGAAAAAGCAGCGCTAAAAGCGCAGAAAGCTGCAGAAAAAAAGGAACCGCGCGCCAAGCGAACGGCTTCCTCAAGTGCGCCCGGTAAAAAGGAAGGCATCTTTAAAAAGATATCAACGAAACTCTTTGCACCTGTTAATAAGGTGCTTGACGGCATCGCAATCGATTTTTCGGACCGCTCCGGTATCCGAAAAACTTTTGTTGCCATGTTTAAGCTCAAAGTACCGATTTGTATTTTGTTGGTTATCACCATCGTCGCTTCCTCCTGCTATTTCTATATTACGAGCGGTAACGCGGCGACCACCGAAATGAGTTTAAACTACGAGGAAAGCGCCAACGGCTTAAATCCGAACTCCACACGCTATAATGTATATGATGTTATGAGCCGCGAGGTGGTTGAGAGAATGCTCACCTACGGCGGCATTGACGCCGAGCAGGCGGATATTGATGAAATCATCGACTGCATCTCCGTGCGCCCGACCAATTCCAAGTCATTTAGCGAAGAGGAATTATTTATTTCCACTTCTTATAAAATCACCATGGAAAAACCAAGCTGTATCAAAGGTTTAAGTGCGGATGAGCTGTTGGATTTCCTTTGCAAAGCATATAAAGACCATCTGTATGAAAAATACACGGAAAACCGCTCCATTCTCTCTTTTGATATTGACAAATTCAATGATAAGGAATACATGGAGATTGCCGACCTGTTAGACCTCAAAGCAGGGCAAATCGAAAAATATTTGAACACCAGAGCCAAGCAGAGCAAATCCTTTACCGAGCAAAGCTCGAATGAAAGCTTTAAATCGCTTGTGCAAAAGGTGGAAGATTTGCGCACCTATGATATTGCAAAATATCGCTCATTCATTATTGAAGCGGGCTGCTCCGATGATAAGGCGCGCTACACAAGAACGCTTTCCTACATCAACCGCATGAAGGATTTGAGCTATTCCAAGGATATGGCGGCATACACTGTACATAATGACGGTATTAAGATTTACAATGAAGCCATGATCAGTGTTGTTATGATTCCTTCAATTGATGAATCCAAAAATACCTACTACATGTCCAAAACCAAAACCGGTATGGACTACATGGCAAGTAAAGCGGATGATTATCTTGCCACAGCACAGGAAACGGCAAAAGAGATGAAGGTCAATAATGAAATCACGGACAAAATGAATGCCGGCACCAATGAACCGGCAGACATTCAAAAAGCCGATGACATGATTACCTCTATTCGCACAAAGTTTGCCGACTTGTCAAAGCAAATCGAAATTGTCGATAAAGCATATATCAAGTATAAGACAAAGGATTACCTGACTTTCAAAAATGCTAACCCGTCATTACTGCAAAAATTAGAGCCAATTTCGGTCGGCGTGATTGCCCTTGCACTGTTGGCAGGTATCTTTGCCTTGATTTGGTTAAGATTCAGATTTATTAGCGGGGGGACGAAAAAGTGAAAGAATTTCAATTATTACGCTACCTCTCCAAAGGTAAATTTATTATACTGATTGTTGCGCTGCTCGGTGCCATTGGGGTTTACTTTTATGCTGACTCCCAACAGGCATACACGGCGACAACGGTCATTCGCTATGCCAACGGCGCGATTGAAAACGGCTTAACGCCAAACGGTTCTGAATTGGATGTTTCCGAGATTTACTCATCAACTGTTATCAAAGGCGCGATTGAGGATTTAGGATTAAACTGTTCGGTTGACGAAGTGCGCTCGCATGTGAAGGTTACCCCGATTATCCCCGAAGAAGAAGCCGGAAAACAGCAAACCGCCATTGATAAGGGCGAAGAATATGAATATTTCCCGACCGACTATGTGATTACTTATGAAGCAGATTCGGAAAAATCCATGAATTATGCCGGCACTATGCTCGATGCAATTATTAAAAACTACTATGCATTTTACAGCGAAAAGTATGTTGACCAGCAAATCTTGCCGAATAATGCTTCCAATATCAGCGCCAATGATTATGATTATATCGAAAGTGCCGAGATTATCCAGGAATCCGTAAAGGATATTGACGATTATCTCATGCAAAAAAAGGCAAGCTATCCGGATTTCAGAGCTTCCGCTACCGGCTATACCTTTACCGACCTTGAAAACATTTATAATTATATTTCCAACCATAAGGTTCCGAGCTTATACGCCGGTATTTTGCAGCACAAATATACAAAAGACAATGACCTTTTGTTGAAAAAACAAACCAAGCGCATTGAAGATTATGAAATCAACATCAAAAACAATAAGCAAAAATCGAAGAAGCTCAAAAGCCTGATTGATAACTACAGTGAAAAAGGTATCAACAGTACCGAAAAAGCACTGCAAGATGATTCCAACGATAGCAGCGGTTCCTCCATCATCATGGATGTGGACGGTTACGATAGAGACATCAATGTTATCACCACCTATGATGATCTTATTCAAAAGTATGTCGATATCAACCAATCCATTGAAAATGATAAGATAGATAAAGAACACGCCGCATATATCCGCTCCGTATTTGTCGATAACGATAAAGATGTCAACCTTTCTAAAGAGATTGATGCGGATATTGATGAGCTTGTGGAAATGCTCAATAATGAATATCAAATTGTAAAAGCAACGGCACAAGAGCTCAATGAGTATATCGGTGCGGATTATTTGAACATTCTCAACTCTGTTGTCACTTCGCAAAAGGTAAACATTAAGCTGTATCTTGCGCTTGCCGTAGTATTCTTCTTATTCTTCGGTTGCGCAGGTGCCGTATTGATCGGAAGGCTCAAAGACTTTATGCAGTATATTCTCTATACCGATAAGGTCACCAAGCTGCCGAATCGCCAGATGTGCGATATTCAAGTGAATAATTTGAGTGAAAATGAACTCGGCGAACAGTTTACTTGTATGATTATTAAACTTGATAATCTCGCGGAGCTTAACGACACCCTGGGGCGCGCAGCCGGCGATACGCTGTTGGGCGGCTTCGGTGCAATTATCAAGTCGCTTGCAAAGAGTTACGGCTTCATCGGCTGGAATCAGGGCGGCTGGTTCTTAGGTCTGTTTGACCAATGCTCCACTTCCAAAGCAGACCTGTTTTTGGAAATGCTCGATAAGAGCGTGAAGGAGTTTAATGAAAAGCAAGTAGAAATTCAAATCAAATACTCTGTGGCATACAGCAACTCTTCCGAGGATAAGACAAAGGATATCAGAACCCTTATCCGCCACACATTTGAAAAGATGGATTAATATGCCGCTATGCGGCAAAGCAAAAAAGACTCGATGCAAACGCATCGAGTCTTTCTTCATTTTTATTTCTTCTTTCCGAAAAAGCTGCTCTTCTTACCGCCGCTATCGGGTGTGCCGAAGCTGGCTGCGAGCTGTTTAAGCAAATCCTTTTGCTGTGCAGTAAGGTTCTTGGGAACCGTTACCTTCACTCTGACAAGCTGGTCGCCTTTGCCCCGCTCATAAGGTCTCGGAATACCTTTACCGCTAAGCTTTAGGATATCGCCCGACTGTGTTCCGGGTTTGATGTCCAACTGCACCTTGCCATCGAGTGTCGGCACGGTCACGGTGGTGCCCAATGCCGCTTGCGCGATATTGATTTCCTGCTCATACCAAACATTGAACCCGTCTCTCTCAAAGAAGGGGTGCGGTCTGACACGCATCAGTATGCGCAAATCACCGGCTCTGCCGCCATTGATACCGGCATTACCCATGCCTCTAACCGGCAAAATCTGTCCATCGTCAATACCGGCAGGGATTTTCACTTCAATCGTCTTTCTCTTCTTCACCCTACCCTGACCGTTACAGGTCTTACAGGGATTGCGGTTGATTTTCCCTTTGCCGCCGCATTTGGAACACGGTCTTTGTGAGGACATCACGCCAAAAGCAGTTCTCTGCTGTACACTGACATACCCCTTGCCGTTACATTCGGAGCAGGTTTCCGGTGTGGAACCCTTTGCCGCACCGGAGCCTCCGCAATCCGGGCAAGACTCGATATGGTCAAGCTCAATGCGCTTCGTAGCACCTTTTGCTGCTTCCTCAAAGGATATAACCAGTGTGACATTGATATCATCCCCCGCTCTGGGTGCATTGGGATTTCTGCGGCTGCCGCCGCCTCCGCCAAAGCCGCCAAAGAAGGAGCCGAAAATATCCCCTAAGTCTATATCGCCGAAATCAAAGCCACCGGCACCGTTAAAGGGGTTGCCGCCGGCACCGAAGTTCGGGTCAACACCTGCATGACCGAATTGGTCATAGCGCGCTTTTTTCTCGCTGTCGGAAAGCACCTCATATGCCTCATTGACCTCTTGGAATTTTTCCTTTGCACCGGCATCATCCGGATGCAAATCGGGGTGACACTCTTTCGCCTTTTTGCGGAATGCTTTTTTAATTTCGTCTTCACTTGCGTTTTTATCTACGCCTAAGACTTCATAATAATCTCTTTTATCTGCCATTGTATACTCCAATGCACTTATGCCCGCGTGCGGGCATAAGTGCCAGTGTTTAGTGTGCAGTGTTCAGTTTTCAGGTCGGGCGGATAGTATCCGCCCGCATGTCACTGACTGCTGAGCGCTGACTGCCGAGTGCTGATATTACCGAAGCTTATTCCTCTGTAACATCACGGAAATCTGCATCATAGGTGCCATCGGGATTCGGTCCCGCCTGTTGTGCACCTGCATCCGCACCGGGTTGTGCACCCTGCGGTGCTTGTTGCTGATAGAGCTTTTGAGAGACTTCATAGAATTTGTTTGTCAAAGCCTCTTGTGCAGATTTGATGGCTGCGGCATCGGTGCCTTTGAGTGCCTCTTTGAGGACATTCATTTTGCTTTCCAAATCGGACTTATCCGCTGCATCAAACTTGTCGCCGGATTCATTGATGAGCTTCTCGCACTCATAGACCATTTGGTCTGCCTGATTGCGGGTATCTACATCTTCTTTTCTCTTTTTATCCTCTGCGGCAAACTGCTCTGCCTCATGCACAGCCTTATCAATATCCTCTTTACTCATATTGGTGGAAGCTGTAATAGAGATTTGCTGCTCTTTACCGGTACCGAGGTCTTTTGCGGAAACATGCACAATACCGTTTTGGTCGATATCAAAAGTAACCTCAATCTGCGGCACACCGCGGCGTGCGGGAAGAATACCGTCTAAATGAAACATGCCGAGAGTTTTATTATCTCTTGCAAATTCTCTTTCGCCCTGCAGCACATGTACTTCAACAGAAGTTTGGTTATCTGCCGCTGTGGAGAAGATTTGGCTCTTTTTCACCGGAATAGTGGTGTTTCTGTCAATAATCTTGGTGCTTACGCCGCCCATGGTTTCAATACCTAAAGACAACGGTGTAACATCGAGCAAAATCATGCCTTCCACATCCTGATTGAGCACGCCTGCCTGGAGAGCAGCGCCGATAGCAACACATTCATCGGGATTGATGCCCTTAAACGGATCTTTGCCGATAAACTTTTTAATTGCTTCCTGCACAGCGGGGATTCTCGAAGAACCGCCGACCATAAGCACTTTGTCAATCTCATTTACACTGTAGCCGCTGTCTGCAAGCGCTTGTCTGACCGGACCCATGGTTCTCTCAACCAGGTCTGCTGTCATTTCATTAAACTTTGCTCTGGTCAAAGTCATATCCAAGTGCTTCGGACCATCTGCACCCTGTGTAATAAAGGGCAGGTTGATGTTTGCCGTGGTGGTGCCGGAAAGGTCAATCTTTGCCTTCTCTGCGGCATCCTTTAAGCGCTGCATTGCCATTCTGTCGCCGGAAAGGTCAATGCCCTGCTCTTTCTTAAATTCAGCAACGAGCCAATCGATAATCTTATTATCAAAATCATCGCCGCCGAGTAAGGTATCGCCATTGGTAGCCTTAACCTCTTGCACGCCTTCACCCATCTCGATAATGGAGACATCAAAGGTACCGCCGCCAAGGTCATATACCATAACCACTTGGTCTTGCTCTTTGTCAATACCGTAAGCGAGTGCAGCCGCTGTCGGCTCGTTAATAATTCTTTTTACCTCTAAGCCGGCAATTTTGCCTGCATCCTTGGTTGCCTGGCGCTGTGAATCGGAGAAGTATGCCGGAACGGTAATAACCGCTTCACTCACGCTTTCACCGAGATAGCTTTCTGCATCCGCTTTGAGCTTTTGCAAAATCATAGCGGAAATTTCTTGCGGTGTAAAGGTCTTGTCATTAATCGTTACTTTGTAATCGGAACCCATGTGTCTTTTGATAGAGGACACAGTGCCTTCCGGATTGGTCACAGCCTGGCGCTTTGCAATATTACCGACAAGGCGCTCACCGTCTTTTTTAAATCCTACTACGGACGGGGTGGTTCTTGCACCCTCCGCATTTGCGATAACAGTCGGCTCACCGCCTTCAATAACTGCAACGCAGGAATTTGTTGTTCCCAAATCAATACCAATAATTTTTGCCATAATTCATTACCTCCGAATATATGTTAAGTTATTTTTTACTAAATTTGTTTGCCGCTCACGGCACATTAAAATCGGGTGAGGGTGTCCCTCCCGCTAATTCCGAATTATCAATTTGCTACAATAACCATAGCGTGTCGAATCACCTTGTCGCCAAGCTTGTAGCCCTTTTGGTATACCTCGGTGATTTCGCCTTCACCCTTTGTTTCATCCTCCACATGCGATACCGCCATGTGCAGCTCCGGGTCAAAGCTTTCGCCCGCCTCGCCAAAGGGTTGCGCACCGAGCTTTTGCATTTTATCCGAAAACTGAGTGAAAATCATTTCAATGCCTTTTTTGTAATCCTCTAACTCACTCTCGGCTTTCATTGCTCTTTCAAAGTTATCTGCAACCTCCAAAAATTCAGTCAGAACCTGCGCCGTAGCGTTTTGATAGGTTTCTTCCTTCTCTTTTGCGGTTCTTTTTCTGTAATTGTCATACTCGGCAGCTAAGCGCAAAAACTGTTCATCCTTCGCTTTGAGCTGCTCGCAAAGCTTTGTTTCCACATCGCTTTGTTTTTCCTGCTCCTGTACCTCCGATGCTGCTTCTTCGCATGCGCTTTCTTCAACAGCACTCTCTGCCTCGCCTTGCGCTTTCTTCTGCTCCGGCTTTTCGTGAGAAGGCTTTTTTTCTTTCTTTGCCATTGGTTTACCTCCTATTCTTCCTCATCGTCTCCGTAATGCTCTGCAAGCAATCTGCCGACCACATCGGTCAAATACTCCACATCGGGGATGAGTTTGGAATAATCTATTCTTGTAGGACCGATGATGCCGATGGTTCCCATTGCATTGTGACCAAAGGCATATCGGGAAAGAATCACACTCGAATCTTCCATCTCCGTGAAATAATTCTCACTGCCGATTAAAATACTCATGCGGCTGTTGAGTGTGCTTTCATCAAAGGATACCAAGCGTGAGAGTTGCTCTCGCTGCTGCAAAAACGCCATCAGCTCCGTAATGTCGCCATAAGCATCTTTGTGCGCTAACAGATTGCTTTCGCCCTCTACATACGCTTTGCTCTCGCCCGCCTCTCTGCCGAGTTCATACAGCGCCGAGAGCAGCGGCTTAATCGCATAATCCTCATTTTCGAGTGCGCCGATAATCTCCTCGAGCATGTCTTCACTCAATTCCGCAACCTTGGCTTTTAAGAAGTATTTATCGACTATTTCTTTAAAACGGTCTTTGATATTATCGGAAATATCTATATCAATACGGCACACACAATTTTTAATAATTCCGCTCGAGGTCAACAGCACCAGTATAGCGGTTTTGGAGCTTGCGGGAATCAATTCCACTTTGCTGATTTTTGCCTGCTTGTCGGAGGGTGTGGTCACCACGGTTGCACAGCCTGTTAAGCGGGCAAGCAAGCCGCCTGCATTCTCTAAAATCTTTTCCGGTGTTTTGCCGCCCTCGCGCAGCATCGATTCCAGCTTGGCACATTCCATATCGCCAAGCGGGCTGGTATTCATTAAGTTATCAATATAATAGCGGTAACCTGCGCTTGTCGGTACTCTGCCGGAGGATGCATGATTTTTTTCAAGCAAACCCAGCTCACACAATTCACTCATCTCATTGCGGATGGTGGCGGAGGAGTAGCCTAACTTCTCGCTGAGCGCCTTGGAGCCGACAGGTTCACCGGTGGGGATATAGTGCTCTACAACCTGTGCAAGGATATTTTCTTTTCTTGCCGATAGCTTCATGTCCCTCTCCCGTTATATTACATCTTAAATCTTAACCGATTGACTTATAAGAAGAATTAGCACTCGTTTTTAACTTGTGTTAGCACTCTTACACTTCAAGTGCTAATCACTGTGTAATACTATACGCTTATCCCCTGTAAAAGTCAAGAATTAAAGTGTGAACAATTTGTAAATTCGCCTAGGGTAAAAGGAGTCGAACCTTAATAGGTTTTGTTGCCTCTTTTCCCCTAAGCAGAGTGATGAAAAGAACCAAAGCTTCCTTATTGCCACTTTGCGTAATTGCAATCGCTTTTATTATATGGTATTATAAATAAAAATAATCATTATTTGAATATGCGGTGCTGTTTGCGGCATATTCACTCTGTCGGCTGTCGACATTTTGTGCGCCTGCCGCATAAACTATAAAAAGGAGTCATGCTTTCGCGCATGCTGTTATCTTATGAAAATTAAAGATATTATTGCCAATAAAAAAATTACCGTATCTCTCGAAGTGTTTCCGCCCAAGCAGTGGGATAAACTGAGTGCAAGCAAAAAAACTGTGGAGCAGCTGCTCACATATGAGCCGGATTTCATTTCCGTGACCTACGGAGCGGCAGGTACCACAAGCGGCTATACAAGTGAATTGGCGCGGGATATTATCGAGCATGGCGGCGTGCCGCTCTCGCATTTAACCTGTATTCAGGCTTCCGAGAAAAAAATCACTCAGGTCATTGAGGAGTTGCGTGCAGGCGGCATCACCAACATTTTAGCGCTGCGCGGCGATATCCCGAAAGACATCACATCCGGCACCGGCGGTGACTTTCACTATGCAAGCGAGCTGATTGCCTACATCAAAGCACATGGTGATTTTTGCATCGGCGCCGCATGCTACCCCGAAAAGCATCCGGAAAGCAAAAGTGTGCAAAGCGATATTTATTACTTAAAACTTAAGCAGGATGCCGGCGCGGACTTTTTAACAACACAGATGTTTTTTGATAATACTCTGCTTTACCGCTTTAAAGAAAAATGCGCACAAACAGGTGTTACCATACCGATTATTGCCGGCATTATGCCGATTACCGCAGTATCCCAAATCGGGCGCAGTGTATCGCTCTCGGGATGCACTGTGCCGAAAGAATTTGCGGACTTAACCGCTACCTATTCCTCCAATGCGGAGGATATGCGCAAAGCCGGTATCGACTTCGCGGTGCGGCAAATCCGCGATTTGATTGAAAACGGACAAAACAATATTCATATTTACACCATGAACAAACCCGAGACGACAGCTGCCGTGCTCGCGGGAATCAAGGATTTAATCCAATGATAGAAACAAAAGAAGTTTTAAAATATTTAAGAACATATTCCGGTGTGGAGGATGAAAACCTGTTTGCCCTCATAGAGGATGTCACGGCAAAAGCCTATGCACAAATCCGACCGCAAACCATTTATAAAGTGTTTGCCTGTCAGGTGTATGAGGATGCAGTAGAAATTGAGGGCATCACCTTTCACAGCAGGCGCCTTGCCGAAAACCTGCGCGGCTGTCGGGAAACAGTGGTTTTTGCCGCCACGCTCGGCACGCAGGCGGACAGGCTGTTGCGCACTGCCAAAGTGGAGGGAAGCGCGCGCCTAATGGTCTGCCAAGCGGTTTTGGCGGCAATGATAGAGGAAGTGTGCGATACGCTCGAAGCACAAATCAAAGCCGCGCATCACTGCACACTCCGCCAGCGCTATTCTCCCGGCTATTATGATTTGGCGCTCGAAAGCCAAAAGGACTTTTTTAAGCTTATAGATATTACAAAACGAATCGGCGTAACGCTCAATGATGCGATGTTGATGATTCCCTCAAAGAGTGTTACCGCTTTTATAGGGATGGAACATGAAGATTGAATTTTTTGACGGCGGCATGGGGTCGCTCTTACAAGCAAACGGTTTACAAAAAGGAGAAGCGCCGGATACCTGGAATCTGACGCATGCAGATGAAATCCTTGCCGTACACAAGGCGTATGCCGCTGCCGGCAGTGATTACATTACCACCAATACCTTTGGCGCTAACCGCCTGCGCTTCCAAAATACCGAAGCGATTGTCAAGGCCGGTGTGGAGCTTGCCAAAAGCGCCGGTAAAAAAGTGGCACTCGATTTAGGTCCTACCGGCAAACTGCTCAAACCCATGGGTGAATTGGATTTTGAGGAAGCGGTGGATGTTTACAGCGAAGTCATCCGTTACGCTAAAGCGGATGCCGATGCGGTTATTATCGAAACCATCTCCGATACCTACGAAATGAAAGCGGCATTGCTCGCTGCAAAAGAAAGCTGTGATTTACCGGTCTTTGCCTCATTTATTTTCGACCAAAGCGGCAGACTGCTGACCGGAGCAGATGTGCAAACCGCCGCCGTGCTCGCCGAGAGCTTGGGCGCGGATGTTATCGGTGTCAACTGCGGCTTCGGTCCGCAGCAATTCATCTCACTTGTAAAACAGCTGCGCAGATATACTTCCTTACCCATTCTTGCACAGCCGAATGCGGGACTGCCCGAAAGCATCGGCGGCAAAACCGTGTATAACCTCTCTGTAGAAGAATATGCCGGCGCAATGTGCGATATTGCGGCACTCGGTGTTAACTTCCTCGGCGGCTGCTGCGGCACCACACCCGAACACATTGCCCGCACGGTAGAGCTGTGTCGGGATATTCCGGCGGCAGATACCGAGAAAAAGGATGCTTCTTATATTTGTTCTTATTCTAAAACCATTGAAATCGGCAAACAGCCGCTTGTCATCGGTGAGCGCATCAACCCCACCGGTAAAAAACGCTTCAAGCAAGCGCTCATAGAAAATGATATCGGCTATATTATTAAGGAAGCCACTGCGCAAGCGGATGCAGGCGCGCAGATTTTGGATGTCAATACCGGCTTGCCGGAAATTGATGAAAGCGAGATGCTGTGTGCTGCTGTCAGCGCTATTCAGGGCGTGACGGATGTGCCGTTGCAAATCGATACGGCAGATGTTACGGCGCTCGAAAAAGCCTTGCGTGTGTATAACGGCAAGCCGCTTTTAAACTCGGTCAACGGTAAACAAAGTAACATGCAGGCGGTATTCCCCCTTGCCAAAAAGTACGGAGCAATGTGCGTATGCCTGCTGTTGGATGAAAACGGGATTCCCGCCACTGCAGAGGAAAGATTGGCAATTGCCCGCAAAATGATTCAGACCGCGGCGCAGTACGGTATTGAAAAAAAAGACTTAATTTTTGATGCGCTGAGTATGACCATCAGCACCGATACCGATAATGCACTGATTACGCTTGATGCTGTCAGTCGGCTACATGCGCAGGGACTACATACCGTATTGGGCGTTTCCAATATTTCTTTCGGACTGCCCAACCGCGAGGCGATTAATACTGCCTTTTTCACCCTTGCCATGAAGGCGGGACTGAGCGCGGCAATTATCAACCCGCTCTCGCAGCCGATGATGAATGCCTACTATGCCTTTTGTGCGCTGTCCGCGCTGGATGAAGGCTGTACGACATACATCGCTTCCGCGAAAGACACTTCACCGGCGGTCACTACCGGCAAAGGCGATTTAAAAAGCGACATATTAAGCGGTCTGCAGGCAGACGCCGCCCAAAAGACTAAAGAGATGCTGCAAACACAAGACTCTTTGCACATTATTAATACATATATTGTACCGGCGCTCGATGAAGCGGGAAAGCGCTTTGAGAACAAAACACTGTTTTTACCGCAGCTGCTCATGTGTGCGGATGCCGCCAAAGCGGCGTTTGAGCAAATCAAAAGCCACTTGGCGCAAAGCGGCATGCAAAATGAAGCTTTGGGCGACACCATTTTGATTGCCACAGTTGAGGGCGATGTGCACGATATCGGCAAAAACATTGTAAAAGTGCTCTTGGAAAACTACGGTTTTTGTGTGATTGATTTGGGTAAAGATGTCAAGTGTGAAACCATAGTTGAGCAAACAAAAAAATACGGTGCAAAGCTTGTAGGCTTAAGTGCGCTGATGACTACAACCGTACCGAGCATGGAAAAAACCATTAAGCTTCTGCATGAGCAAACCGATGCCAAGGTTATGGTCGGCGGTGCAGTTCTTACCCCCGGTTACGCTCGGAGCATTCATGCGGACTTTTATGGTAAAGACGCTATGGCATCGGTGAATATAGCGAAGGAGTTTTTCGACAAATAAGGATTTGTCGAGGTGCATGGATTAAAAAGTTTACACTGATTTTGTCCAACTTTTCTACCCCTCCGAGCGCTGTAAACGCGCCCACCTCCCCTCATCAAGGGGAGGTAGAAAGCGGTTGAGCCGCTTACAGCGG
>JAFWGH010000104.1 GCA_017512465.1 Clostridia bacterium | reverse complement strand
CATCACTTTAATAAATGCTATTTGGAATGTACATTCAGCATTATTGTACATTATCACAAGCATTCCTTTAAAATAATGATAATTATTTATACATATGTTGTTGACTTTAGCACATTAAAGTGATAAAATGTGAAAGTAAAATTTTTAAGGACTGGTGTAATATGTCAAAAATACAATCCCAATCGATTGATACTTTATTAAAAACCATTTCATTAATGGATGATGTGGAAGACCTTCGTCTGTTTTTTGAAGATGTTTGCACAATTCATGAGCTGCATGATATGGCACAGCGCTTTGAAGTGGCGGTTTTGCTTGATGAAGGCTTGAACTACCAGCAAATTGCCGCCAAAACCAATGTCAGCACAGCAACCATCAGCCGTGTCAGCCGTTGCTTAAATTATGGTGATGGCGGCTATCAATGCGCTATTGAAAAGTTGAAAGAAAACAATAAGAAAGTATAAGGGTTTTTACTTTCTTTGGCGGCTTTGTATGCGCATATCCCAAGCCCCTTCAGCCGAAATTTGAAATGAGCTTATGAAAGGCAGAAAAATGGATTATAATTTAAAGTATGATGAAAAAGCGGTCTTTGCACTGCGTGCGCTTTATGGCACATATGGCTATACGCAGTACAAAATGAATAAGTTTGAAGAGTATGATTTGTATGTCAGAAATAAAGACTTTTTGATATCGGATGCCGTTATCACTTTCACCGATACCAATGGAAAGCTCATGGCAATGAAGCCGGATGTGACCTTTTCCATTATTAAAGACAGTGATGATAAAAGCAGCGGTGTGCAAAAGCTCTATTACAATGAGAATGTGTACAGAGTTTCTCAACACACCGGCTCTTTTAAAGAGATTATGCAAGTCGGTTTGGAGTGTATCGGCGATGTGGATGCGTATTGTATCTATGAAGTGCTGATGCTTGCGGCTAAGAGCTTAAAAACCATGTCCGAAAGCTTTGTGTTGGATATATCTCACATGGGCATTATTGCCGCTATTATTGATGGCTTGGATATTTCAAAAAATCAATCCTCGCAACTTCTAAAATCTATTGAGAGTAAAAATGTGCATGAATTAGAAGCACTGTGCACGCGCTTTCAGATAGATACAAATAGTGAACAGGTTTTAAAACAGCTTATTCTCAATTACGGCGCGCCCAAAGAGGTTTTGCCGAAATTAGAAGCAATCTTAAAAGATACGCCGGCATATGAAGCCTTTTTGGAATTTCAAACCATTTTAAGCGCCGCACAGGGCAGCGAAATTGAGAATATGCTGCGCATTGATTTTTCTGTTATTAATGACATTAAGTATTATAACGGCTTTATTTTTAAAGGCTTTATTGAAGGCATACCGGCATCCGTATTGTCCGGCGGTCAGTATGATAAATTGATGCAAAAAATGAAGCGCAAATCCGGCGCTATAGGTTTTGCGGTATATTTGGATATGCTCGAGCGCTATGAAAAGCCGCAAAAGGGGTATGATGTGGATACCGTGTTAATTTATGATGAGAGTGCGGATGTAAAAAGCGTGAAAAGAGCTGTTTCGTTACTCTCCAAAAAAGCATCGGTTTTAGCTGTCAGACAACTGCCGCAGGATTTGAATTACAGAACCCTTGCAAAACTGAAAAACGGCGAGGTGAGCATTGTTGAATAAAGTATTAAATATTGCCTTGCCGAAAGGCAGGCTGGGAGAAAAAGCCTATAAAATGTTCAAAAACGCCGGCTTTCCTTGCCCGGAGATTGAGCAAGACAGCCGCAAACTGATTTTTGAAAATCCGCAAATCGGCGTGCGCTACTTTTGGGTTAAGCCCTCCGATGTTGCCATTTATGTGGAGCGCGGTGCGGCAGATATCGGTGTAACCGGTAAGGATATTCTTTTAGAGTATGAGCCGGATGTTTACGAGCTGTTGGATTTAAATATCGGCAAGTGCCGCATGGCGGTTGCCGCAAAAGCGGATTTTCGAGACAACAGGGATTGTACCTTAAGAGTGGCAACAAAGTTTTCCAATATCGCGGCAGCGTACTATCAGCGCCAGGGTAGAGACATCGATATTATTCATCTAAACGGCTCTATTGAAATCGCTCCGATACTGGATTTGTCGGATGTTATCGTGGATATCGTGGAAACCGGCACAACATTAAAAGAGAATAATTTGGTTGTATTTGATGAGGTATTGCCTATTAGTGCAAGATTAATTGCGAATAAAGCCAATTATAAGTTTAAAAATGAGCCGATAGAGAATTTATGCACTTCACTGCAAGATACCATTAAGGCGGAGGAATAAATGATACAGATTTTAGAATATGCACAAGTTCAAAAAGAAAAGATTTTTGCGCGTACCGCTTCTACTGTGGATGTGGAAGGCATTGTCAGTGCGATTATTGAGGATGTCAAAGCGCGCGGTGATGCGGCACTGTATGAGTATTCTTTGAAATTTGACCATGCTGCGTTGGATTCACTGCAGGTTTCACAGCTCGAAATTCAGGCGGCTTTGGATCAAACAGAGCCCGCATTTATCGAGATATTAAAAAAAGCGGCAAAAAATATTCGGAAATTTCATGAAGCACAGCGTCGGAACTCTTTCATTATTAATGATGAAAACGGTATTGTTATGGGGCAAAAGGTGATTCCGATTGAATCGGTCGGCTTATATGTTCCCGGCGGTACAGCCGCTTACCCTTCAAGCGTTTTGATGAATGCAATTCCGGCAAAAATTGCCGGCTGTAAGCAAATTATCATGGTTACACCGCCGGATAAAAACGGAAAAGTCAACAGCGCAATCTTGGCAGCGGCAAGTGTTGCCGGTGTAGATAAAATCTTTAAAGTCGGCGGTGCGCAGGCGATTGCCGCTTTGGCATACGGCACGCAATCTGTTCCGAAAGCCGATAAAATAGTCGGTCCCGGCAACGCCTTTGTCGCACAAGCGAAAAAGCAGGTGTTCGGCACGGTTGCGATTGATATGATTGCGGGACCGAGCGAAATCCTTGTTGTCGCGGATGCTGGCAGTAACGCAAAGCATGTGGCGGCAGATTTACTATCACAAGCCGAGCACGATAAGCTTGCAAGCGCTGTTTTAGTGACAGACAGTATGGATTTGGCTGTGCAAGTCAGCGAGCAAATAGAAAAGCAATTAACTGAGCTTGAAAGAGCAGAGATTGCCAGAGTATCTATTGATAACAACGGTAAAATTATTGTTGCGGATACTTTGGATGCTGCGATTGAAATTGCAAATGAAATTGCCCCTGAGCATTTAGAATTATGCGTGGATAATCCGTTTGATTATTTGGATAAAATCAAGCATGCAGGTTCGGTATTTATGGGAAGAAACTGTCCGGAAGCGCTCGGCGATTATTTGGCAGGACCGAATCACACCTTGCCTACAAGCGGTACAGCGCGCTTTTCGAGTCCGCTCAGTGTAGATGATTTTGTCAAGAAAACACAGTATACCTACTTTACCGGAGAATCGTTAGCGGATGTTGCCGAAGAAGTTGCGTATTTCGCACGCAAAGAGGGTTTAACCGCGCATGCTAAAAGTGCTGTCGTGCGCTTAGAGAGTGATGATGAGTAAATTTTTTAATCAAAAATTAAATACATTAGTTCCGTACACACCCGGCGAACAGCCGAAGGAACAGGAATATATCAAGCTTAATACCAATGAGTGTGCGTATGCACCGTCTGAGAAGGTATTGCAAGCAGTCGAAAAAGCGGCAGTAAGTGTGAATTTGTATCCTGACCCTGCCTGCGATGCGCTGTGTGAAAAAATGGCGCGTATTGCGGGCATGGACAAGCAGCAAATTATTTTCACAAACGGCTCGGATGAAATTTTGAATTTCATCTTTACGGCGTTTTGTGAAAACGGTGCGGTTTTTCCCGATATTACTTACGGCTTTTATCCTGTTTTTGCAAGACTAAACGGTGTAAAATACCGTGAAATACCGCTCACGCAAGATTTAAGAATCAATCCGGAGGAATATAAAAATGTCGGAAAAACCATTTTTATTGCTAATCCCAATGCGCCGACCGGTATCGCTTTAAAGCGTGAGGAATTGGAAAGCATTATTCGCGCAAATCCGGATAATCTTGTTGTGATTGATGAAGCCTATGCGGATTTTAGCGGCGAGAGTGCGCGCGAGCTGGTAAATATTTATGATAATCTTATTGTGTGCGGTACTTTTTCAAAATCTCGCTCTGCAGCGGGAATTCGGCTTGGCTTCGCGTTTGCTTGCAAGGAACTGATTTCGGATTTAAATACCATTCGTTTTTCAACCAATCCTTATAATATCAATTCACTGAGCATGGCTGCGGGCTTGGCGATTTTGGAGGATGAAGCGTATACCGCCGAAAATGTCAAAAAAACCGTTCGCACAAGGGAAAGAGTGAAAGAGCTCTTAAAAAAAGAAGGCTTTTATTGCACGGATTCTAAAGCAAATTTCCTGTTTGTTAAAAGCGATAAGATAAGCGGTGAAGCGCTGTATCGCGGCTTAAAGCAAAGAGGCATACTTATAAGGCATTTTTCATTAGAGCGTATTCGAGAATATAATCGAATTAGTATCGGTACGGATGCGCAAATGGATATACTCATAAAAACAATCAAAGAAATGGTGGAAAGAAAATGAGAACAGCACAGATTGAAAGAACAACGAAAGAAACAGACATTTTTTTACAAATTGATTTAGACGGTAAGGGTGTCAGTGATATTGACAGTGGCTGCGGTTTTTTAGACCACATGCTTACACTCTTTTCTCGTCACGGCAGATTTGATATCGCTTTAAAATGCAAAGGCGATACCTTTGTGGATTATCACCACACTTGTGAGGATATCGGTATTTGCCTGGGTGAAGCCTTTAAAGAGGCCTTAGCCGATAAAAAGGGTATCGAGCGTTACGGCAGTGAAATTTTGCCGATGGATGAGAGTTTAATTCTCACGGCTGTAGATTTTTCCGGCAGAGCATATTTAAACTATGATGTCACAATTCCTGCCTATAAAGTCGGAGATTTTGATACGGAGCTTGTCGAAGAGTTTTGGTACGCTTTTGTCAGGAGTGCCGGCTGTAACTTGCACATTAAGCAACTCGAAGGTAAAAATACGCATCACATTATAGAAGCAATCTTTAAATCTTGTGCAAGAAGCTTTAAAAAAGCCGTGAGCATTGATACAGCATTTTCGGATGAGATTCCATCTACAAAGGGAGTTATCTAATGGTAGCAATTATTGATTACGGTGTCGGCAACCTTTTCTCGCTGCAAAGCAGTTTTGCCGCTATCGGCGAGCAGGCCGTGGTGAGCGGCGATAAGGCAGTTATCGAGAGTGCAGATAAGATTATCCTCCCCGGTGTAGGTGCGTTTGAAGATGCGGCACGCAAGCTTCATGAAAGCGGACTTGATGCGGTGATTTGTGCTTTGGCGGCGCAGGGAAAACCACTGATGGGAATTTGTCTTGGCATGCAGCTTTTGTTTGAAAAAAGCTATGAATTTGGTGAGTTTGAAGGCTTGGGACTGATACACGGGAATGTAAAACCGATTGCCGATGTTATCCCGGCTGATTTAAAAATTCCGCACATCGGTTGGAATGCATTAAAGTTTGAAAAGCCTTCTCCCATTTTTTCTAACATTCAAGAAGGCGATTATGTCTATTTTGTTCATTCCTTTTATGCCGCGGATTGTGAGGAGAATATGATTGCTTGCACAAACTACGGTGCGCGCTTAACAGCGGCGGTACAAAGGGAGAATGTGTTCGGCTGTCAATTTCATCCCGAAAAAAGCGGAGAAGTCGGCTTAAAGATTTTGAAAGCATTTTGTGAGATATAAGAGGGGGAAACACATTGATTATATTTCCGGCAATTGATTTAATAGACGGATGCGCCGTGCGCTTATATAAGGGCGATTATGATAAAAAAACCGTGTATGATAATAATCCCGTTTCTGTAGCGCTCGATTTTCGCGATAAGGGAGCCGAAGCCATTCATATAGTGGATTTGGATGGCGCCAAAGCGGGGAAGCCTTGCAACTTAGAGCGCGTTATGGAGATTAAAAACAGCAGTGGTCTGTTTTGCGAAATCGGCGGTGGTATCAGAGATTTAAACACTGTTGAGCAGTATATTGAAGCGGGGATTGACCGTGTTATTTTGGGAACCGCGGCGATTACGGATGAGCGTTTCACCCGCAGGGCAGTGGAGCTGTATGGCGAAAAAATCGCTGTCGGCGTGGATATGAAAGACGGTTATGCGGCGATTCGCGGCTGGACTGAGCAATCACAGCTTAAAGCAGTGGATTTGTGCAAGCATTTAGCGGATATCGGTGTAAAAACCATTATTGCAACCGATATTTCTAAAGATGGCGCTATGCAGGGCACCAACCTTTCATTTTATCAAACACTTTCTAAAGCCGTGCCGGTTCAAATCACGGCTTCGGGCGGTGTCAGTTCCTTGCAGGATGTACAAAACCTCAAACAACTCGGTTTGTATGCTGCCATTATCGGTAAAGCATATTATACCGGCGATATTGATTTAAAACAGGCGGTAGAGGTGGCACAGTGATTACAAAGAGAATTATTCCCTGCTTGGATGTCAAAGATGGCAGGGTAGTAAAGGGTGTCAATTTTAAGGGGCTGAGCGATGTAAATTCACCGGTGGAATTGGCACAGTATTACAGCTCAAGCGGTGCGGATGAGTTGGTGTTCTATGATATTACCGCTTCATCCGAAGGCAGGAAACTGTTTACGGATATTTTGTGCGAAAGCGCGCGTAAGGTGTTTATTCCGTTAACCGTGGGCGGCGGTATCAATACGCTCGATGATTTTGAGCGTGTGCTCGGTTGCGGCGCCGATAAAGTCAGTGTCAATTCCGGGGCGATAAAAAATCCGCAGTTAATTGAGGATGCAGCGAAGCGATACGGCAGCCAATGCGTGGTGCTCTCGGCAGATGTGAAGCGCGTGGACAATGAATTTCGTGTTTTTGCCAAAGGCGGCAGAGAGGATACCGGCATAGAGGCTATCGGGTGGATTAAACGCGGTGTGGATTCCGGTGCCGGTGAAATTGTTCTCAACTCCATTGATACGGACGGTGTGAAGCAGGGCTTTGATTTGGAAATGCTGCAAGCGGTATGCGATGTGGTATCCGTTCCCGTGATTGCTTCGGGCGGTGCGGGCAAAATTGAGGATTTTATCACACTATTTAAAAGGCTGCCGAAGGTGGATGCCGGGCTTGCCGCAAGTGTATTCCATTTCGGCGAAATTGATATTCGAGATTTAAAGAAAACCATGTTGGAACAAGGTATTCCGGCAAGAATTTGTTAAGAGGTAATCATGATTAGTATTGATGCATTAAAATTTGATGAAAAAGGCTTAATTC
The DNA here is from genome assembly GCA_017512465.1 of Clostridia bacterium. Taxonomy (GTDB): domain Bacteria; phylum Bacillota; class Clostridia; order Oscillospirales; family Acutalibacteraceae; genus RUG714. The sequence goes on along the minus strand of JAFWGH010000104.1, from coordinate 4,599 downwards.
CCGCCATTGTAACGGATGCGAGCACCGGAAAGGTGCTTATGCTCGCATATATGAATCGGGAAAGTTTGGAAATATCCATGAAAAAACAGCTCACTTGCTTTTGGAGCCGCTCCAGGCAGGAGTTGTGGTTAAAAGGGGAAACGAGCGGAAACTATCAACACATTGTCTCTATCGCCACCGATTGTGACAGAGATACACTGTTAGTGCGCGTGAATGCGGATGGTCCCGCCTGTCACCTCGGCACAACGAGCTGTTTTGAATATCCTGTGTTTGAGAGCGATGAAAACCATGCGTTTTCTTATGAAATGCTCTATGAACTGATTAAAGGCAGAAAAACCAACCAAAAAGAGGGCTCTTATACAACCTATCTTTTCAATAAAGGCTTGGACAAGATATTAAAGAAAGTCGGCGAAGAATCCACCGAAGTCATAATTGCTGCCAAGGCGGAGGATAAAAAAGAAACCGTGTATGAAATTGCCGACCTTGCCTATCATGTGATGGTGCTGATGATAGAAGCGGGCATTTCTCTGGATGATATCACCAAGGAACTTGCTTCGCGCCATGTGATTGATAAAAAAGTTAAGCAGGAGAAAATGACATGATTTGCGGTGAATACCACATGCATACCGTGTATTCCGATGGCGTAAATACAGCGGAAGAAATGGTGCAAAAATGCATTGCTTTAGGCTATCAAAGTGTTGGTATCAGTGACCACTCCTATACCTTTTTTGATGAAACATATTGTATAAAAAAAGAAAGTATTTCGTGCTATATCGCCGAAATAAAGGCACTCAAACAAAAGTATGCTTCTCAAATAAAGCTTTTGTGCGGCATTGAGCATGATATGTATTCCGAGCCGCCTGCAGAGCCGTTTGATTATATCATCGGTTCCATGCATTATTTAAAATGTGACAAGGGATATTTCCCCGTGGATGAGAGCGAAGCTGTTTTTGAAGATGTAGCCGAGCGCTTCTTTGGCGGCGATTATTTGGCGCTTGCCGAAGCCTATTTTCGGCAAATTGAAAAGCTTGTTGAAAAAACAAATTGCGATATCATCGGTCATTTTGATTTGGTAACGCGCTTTAATATTAATAATCGGTATTTTGATGAAACGTCACCGCGCTATGTCGCGGCATACCGGCGTGCGGCAGATGCGCTGCTGAAATATCACAAGCCGTTTGAAATCAATGTACGCTTGATGTATAAAGGATTAAAAACACAGCCGTATCCGTCTTTTGCCATTGGTGATTATATTGCTGCGAACGGCGGAACATTTGTCCTTTCGAGTGATGCCCACCGCGTTGAAGAAATCGGTGCGGTTTTTGCACAAGTCGAAAACATAGTCAGTGAAAAAGGGTGGAAGATTGAACAACGTATTTTTTAAAAACGCATGGTGCTATATGGACGGTGCATTTGTAAAAAAAGATGTGCTGGTTTTAAACGGCAAAATTGTCGGTTTTGAAAAAGGCTGTTGCGTGTTTGATGATGTTAAGGAATATGATTGTGACGGGTGCTATTTAGTGCCCGGCTTTATTGATATTCATACGCATGGTGCGTGCGGTGTGGATGTGAACCGCGCCAAGGCACCGGATTTTGAAAAACTCGCCGCTTTTTATGCATCTAAAGGAACAACCTCCTTTTTTGCTTCCGTATTGAGCGACAGTGTAGACAATACGCTGCGTATTTTGGATGAAATCGCGCGCTTTACAATGATTCAAAACAGCGGCGCACAGCTTTTGGGAGCACATTTGGAAGGACCTTTTTTATCTAAAGAAAAAAAAGGCGCTATGCCCGAAAAATATTTAAAAGCGGCAGATATAGAGCTGTTTGAACAATATGCGTCAAGCGCTGTGGCAAAATACATCACTATAGCGCCGGAAATCGAGGGCGCGCTTGATTTAATTCCACCGGCTTCTAAGAAAATGGTGGTAGGCATCGGTCATTCCGCTGCGGATTATGATACAACCGTAAAAGCAATCGAAGGCGGTACAAAAATCGCCACCCATACATTTAACGGTATGCGCGGTTTAGACCGTGTTGAGCCGGCAATTTTGGGCGCGGTGCTGGAGGAAGATATCTATACCGAAGTGATTGCCGATGGCAGACATGTTCATCCCGCGAATGTGCACTTATTATACCGCTTAAAGGGAAATAAACGCATTATTGCCATCACCGATTCCATAGAGGCCGCAGGGCTTGCTGACGGTCAATATCATTTAGGCGATAACAGCGTTACGCTTCAAGGCGAAGATGCTTTTATCAGCGGCACGGACACACGTGCCGGCAGTGTGTTGAGCATGGATAAGGCGCTGCATAATATGATGCGGTTTTTAAATATCCCGCTTGAAACAGCACTGCCGATGTTTACCGAAAACCCCGCCGATGTGTTCAAACTCAACAAAGGGTATATGCGTATCGGTTATGATGCGGATTTGCTGGTGTTGGATAAAAACTATACACTCCTTCATACCTTTGTCGGCGGTAAAGCTGTGTTTAGTGCTCAATAAACCGAACCCAAACAACACTCCTTGCATAGAATAGATAAAATTCTATTGCAGGGAGTGTTTTTATGTGCAGTATAGCCGGTGAAGTCTCATTTCATTATGATTTAAAGCAAAGAGTGCAAGTGTATCGGGAAATGCAAGAAGTGTTGGCGCATCGCGGTCCGGATGCTTCCGGAATATATTTAAAGCAAGATGTCAGCCTCATTCATAACCGCTTAGCGGTGATTGACCCCGAAAAAGGCAAGCAGCCGATGCAGGTTTTTTATGAAAACTGCCGCTATGTGATTTGTTATAACGGGGAAATCTATAATACCAAAGAAGTCCGCGAGGAGCTGATACAAAGCGGATTCGATTTTTACACCACTTCCGATACGGAGGTTATACTCAAAGCGTTTATTCACTACGGTGGCGCTTGTGTGGAAAAATTAAACGGTATTTTTGCTTTTGCCGTTTGGAATGAAAATAAAAAAGAATTGTTTTTGGCAAGGGACCGTATCGGTGTGAAGCCTCTTTTCTATGCGCTCACGCATAAAGGCATAGTTTTTTCCAGCGAAATCAAAGGGCTTTTGGCACATCCGGAGATAGAGCCTGTTATCGATGAAACCGGTATTGCGGAATTAATGCTCATAGGTCCCGGCAGAACACAGGGATATGGCATATTTAAAGATATTTATGAGTTACCGCCCGCCACGAGCGCCGTGTTTGATGAGCATGGCTTGCGCACCAAAAAGTATTGGCTGTTACAGGCAAAAGAGCATACCGAAACGCTTGCGCAAACGCTGGAGCATACACGCTTTTTGGTGGAGGATGCCATATGCAGGCAATTGGTATCGGATGTGCCGCTCGCGACCTTCCTGTCGGGAGGCTTGGATTCGAGCTTAATATCATCGGTTGCTAATAGAGAATACCGTAAAGAGGGAAAAGTTTTAACTACCTATTCGGTAGATTATAAAGACAATGAGCGTTACTTCAAAAAAAGCCGCTTTCAACCGAATTCGGATAATATGTATATCGATATCATGGCGGCATATTTACAAGGCGATAACAGAAAAATTATTATCGATACCGATGCGCTGAGCGAAGCGCTCTATGATGCGATGTGTGCGCGCGATTTGCCCGGCATGGCAGATGTGGATGCTTCCATGCTTTTATTGTGCAAGGCGGCCAAAGAAAAAAGCACTGTGGTGCTTTCGGGTGAGTGTGCGGATGAAGTATTTGGCGGATATCCTTGGTATCGTGATAAAACCATTCGCGAGCGCTACGGCTTTCCTTGGGCACAATCCACCGATTATCGTTTCGAATTCTTAAATGATGACTACCGCAAAAGTATGGATGCGCATGCGTATGTGAATGAAAAATATGAAAATACACTCAAATCGGTATCGCATCTTGCCGGGGAAAATGAAACCGAATACCGCATGCGTGAAATGATGAAACTCAATTTAGACTGGTTCATGCAAACCCTTTTAGACAGAAAGGACAGAATGAGTATGTATTCGGGACTCGAAGTGCGTGTACCGTTTTGCGATTATCGCTTGGTTGAGTATCTATATAATGTGCCTTGGGAAATGAAGGATTATAAAGGCTATGAGAAGGGACTGTTGCGCAAGGCGATGGAGGGGTATTTGCCCGAGCAGGTTTTGTGGCGCAAAAAAAGTCCATATCCGAAAACACATAATCCGAATTACTTAGAGACGGTCAGCCGCCGCTTGCAGGCGATTTTGGAGGATGGATCATCGCCGATGTTTGCATTTGTCGATAAAGCGGCACTGCGCAGGCTGCTTCATGCCGATAATCCTACTCCGTGGTACGGTCAGCTGATGACAACACCGCAGACTATTGCCTATTTCTTGCAATTAGATGCTTGGATGCGCCGCTATAAAGTACGCATTGAATAAAACGCATAAAAAAAGAATACAGGGCGCGTCTGTGTGCGCCCTGTACAGCTTGTAGACAAAATCATTTGTCTACAAGCTGGCAGAGGTCGAGAAAGTGAGATAAAATTTGTCAGCCTCTGCGCTGAGCTGTACATAGGTACCGCAAGCAGAGGCTGGCAAAAGCACAAAATCGCCGTGGTTACGGCGATTTTTACCCT
>JAFWGH010000103.1 GCA_017512465.1 Clostridia bacterium | reverse complement strand
GCGAGAGCCTCGCGCTATGCTGTTGCCTGTGACCTGTTACCTGTTGCCTGACAAAAAAATAAGCCCTGCTTTCGCAGGGCAGTATTTTTTTAGTCCATATACTTCTTTCTCGGCACATAACTTGTGTGCAACAACTCATGTGCTTTGTGAGAATTCGGCTTGCCGAGGAATTCATCATACAGCTTGATGATTTCGGGATTCTTGTGAGACTTACGCAAAGTAGCCGCTTCGTCTGCCTTATACAGAGCGGAAGCTCTGACTGCCTTGTAGTCCGTGAAGTTCTTCACCTTTGCCGGAATAATGGGTTGACCGCCGCCGTTCACACAGCCGCCGGGGCACGCCATAATCTCGATAAAGTGATAATCCGCTTCACCCTTGGCAACCTTATCCATCAATTTTGCCGCATTCTTTGCGCCGGAAGCAACTGCAACCTTAACATCCATGCCGGCAACCTTGTAAGTGGCCTCTTTGATACCTGCGGTACCGCGCACCTCTGTGTAGTCCACGCTCTCGAGGTCTTTGCCCTCAAGCACATCTGCCGCAGTTCTCAGCGCCGCTTCCATAACACCTCCGGTTGCGCCGAAGATAACAGCCGCGCCGGTATCTTCACCGAGAGGATTGTCAAACTCTTCGTCGGGAAGGGAGGCGAAGTTCAGACCAACTCTCTCAATCATGGAGGCGAGCTCACGGGTGGTAATGGAAATATCTACATCCTGCAAATCTGCGCCTGCACCGTTTTCATCATCTCTTGTGATTTCAAACTTCTTGGCAACGCAAGGCATAACAGATACGCTGACAATGTTGTGCGGGTCAATGCCGTTCTTTTCAGCCCAGTAAGACTTTGTAATGGCACCCTGCATGGTCTGCGGGCTCTTACAGGTAGAAAGGTGCGGAATCAAATCCGGATAATAGTGCTCTAAGAATTTAACCCAACCGGGAGAACAGGAAGTAATCATCGGCAGTACGCCGCCGTTTTGTACTCTGTCAATAAATTCATAGCCTTCTTCCATAATGGTAAGATCGGCACCGAAATCGGTGTCAAATACCTTATCGAAGCCCATTCTGCGCAGAGCGGCAACCATCTTGCCCTCTACATTGGTACCCATTTCAAAACCGAACTCTTCACCGAGAGCGGCTCTGACTGCGGGTGCGGTTTGTACCACAACTACCTTTTCGGGGTCTGCAATGGCTTCAAAGACTTTGTCGGTATCGTCTTTCTCGCGCAGAGCGCCAACCGGGCAGTTTACAATACACTGACCGCAAGCGATACAAGCAACATTATTTAACGGTTGCTCAAACGCACAACCGATGTGGGTGTCAAAACCTCTTGCATTGGCGCCGATAACGCCTGCATACTGGTCGTTACAAGCAGCAACACAACGGCGGCAAAGCACGCACTTGTTGTTATCTCTGACAAGCCACTGGGTAGCGTCGATTTCATAGGTCGGTCTTGCACCGTCAAAACGGGCAGCATCTTCTACACCTAACTCACGGCAGAGGGTTTGCAACTCGCACTTGCCGGAACGAGAGCAGGATAAGCACTTTCTGTCATGCGTAGAGAGAATGAGTTCGAGTGTGGTTTTTCTGGACTCGATGACCTTCGGTGAATTGGTAATCACTTCCATGCCTTCATTAACCGGGTATACACAAGCCGCTACAAGGCTTCTTGCGCCCTTAACCTCTACCACGCACATACGGCAAGCACCGATTTCATTCATTTCCTTCATATAGCAAAGGGTGGGAATATCGATACCCGCTAATTTGCAGGCCTCAATAATGGTGGAACCTGCGGGCACGCTCATGGGCATGCCGTTAATTTTAATATTTACATTTTCCATATTAGACATGCTCCTTTATTATTCTCTAACGATGGCGCCGAACTTACAGTTATCCAAGCACACACCGCACTTAATGCACTTCTCTTGGTCGATTTCGTGAACTTCTTTGACCTTGCCGCTGATAGCATTCACCGGACAATTTCTTGCGCAAAGTGTACAACCCTTACACTTGTCGGGAACAATCTTAATTTGTACAAGGTTCTTACAAACGCCTGCCGGGCACTTCTTATCTACCACATGCGCCTCATACTCCTCGCGGAAGTTCTTGAGGGTGGAAAGTACCGGATTCGGCGCTGTTTGACCGAGACCGCAAAGTGAATTTTCTTTAATGTAATAGCAAAGCGCTTCAAGCTTGTCCAAATCCTCTAAAGTGCCTTTGCCTTCGGTTATCTTGTTGAGAATCTCCAGGAGCCTTCTGGTACCGACACGGCAAGGTGTACACTTACCGCAGGACTCATCTACCGTGAACTCTAAGAAGAATTTCGCGATATCTACCATACAAGAGGTATCATCCATAACGATGAGACCGCCGGAGCCCATCATGGAGCCGATGGCAATGAGGTTATCATAATCAATCGGTACATCGAGGTTTTTCTCGGTGATACAGCCGCCGGAGGGACCGCCGGTCTGTGCAGCCTTAAACTTTCTGCCGTTGGGAATGCCGCCGCCGATTTCATAAACGATTTCGCGCAAGGTGGTACCCATCGGGATTTCCACAAGACCTGTGTTGTTGATTTTACCGCCAAGTGCAAAGACCTTGGTGCCCTTGCTCTTTTCGGTACCCATGGAAGCAAACCACTCGGCACCGTTTAAGATAATCTGCGGAATATTGGCATAGGTTTCAACGTTGTTGATAATAGAGGGCTTTCCGTACAGACCTTTCACAGCCGGGAACGGAGGACGCGGACGCGGCTCACCTCTGTTGCCTTCAATAGAAGTTAACAAAGCGGTTTCTTCACCGCACACGAATGCGCCTGCACCGAGTCTGATGTGTAAATCGAAGCAGAAATCGGTACCGAAGATATTATCGCCTAAAAGACCGTATTCACGCGCCTGCTTCATGGCGATATTTAATCTCTCAACCGCGATGGGGTACTCGGCACGCACATAGATGTAACCCTGGCTGGCGCCGATAGCATAACCGGCAATCGCCATAGCTTCAATGAGTGCATGGGGGTCACCTTCCAAAACGGAACGGTCCATAAATGCACCGGGGTCACCTTCATCGGCATTACAGCAAACATACTTTTGGTCTGCCTGGTTTGCAGCTGCAAACATCCACTTTCTGCCGGTCGGGAAACCGCCGCCGCCTCTGCCGCGCAAGCCGGAAGCGAGAATGGTGTCAATAACCTCTTGCGGAGTCATTTCGGTGAGTACCTTGCCGAGAGCGGCATAACCGTCCATCGCAATGTATTCATCAATCACTTCGGGGTTAATCACACCGCAGTTACGCAGTGCAACTCTCTTTTGCTTTGCATAAAACTGGGTATTTTTTAAGGACTTAACGGTATCCTCTTCTACGGTCTCCTGATAGAGCAGACGTGTAACGATTCTGCCTTTGAGCAAATGCTCTTCCACGATTTCGGGAATATCCTCTACTTTAACCATGGAGTAGAAGGAGCCTTCGGGATACACAACCATAATCGGACCTAATGCACAAAGTCCGAAGCAGCCTGTGCGGATAACGTTGACTTCCTTATCAAGATCCTTTGCTTTTAACTCTTCATTGAGCTTGTCAATAATCTTGTCTGAATGAGAGGAGGTACAACCGGTTCCGCCGCAGACTAAAACTGTTGAACGATACATCTATTTCCCTCCTTATTCACTGTATTTACCGATAGTGTATTCGGTCACAACATTTCTGTTTACTAAGTGGTCATTCACCACTTTGAGTGCCTTTTCGGCATCCATTTTTACATAAGTAACCTTTTCCTCACCGGGAACAACCACTTCCACAACCGGCTCATACTGGCAAATGCCGATACAGCCTGTTTGGGTGACGGTTACATTTTCAAGCCCTCTCTTTGCGCACTCTTCTACAAACGCATTGAGGACCGGGCGTGCACCTGCCGCAATACCGCAGGTAGCCATACCAACAAGAACTCTGATGTTGTTCTCGTTTTCATTTCTGATATTCAGCTGTGTTCTCGCTTTATCTCTAATCGCCTGAAGCTCAGCTAATGATTTCATTGGTAATACCTCCAAATAAGTCGTTTTCGTTTTCTTCCAAATAAGAGCTTATCCATAAAGCCACATCGGGATTGTTGAGCGGCACATCGCCGAGCATTTCCCGCATCTGCTTTGTATCGAGAGTAAAGCTTTTATCATCAATCCTTCTCTCAAACACAAAATCCATATCGGGGTTTGCGTTGATAAGAAGTCCCACCGTAGCGTTGATATTGCCCAGCGGCGTCATGTCCACATTATCTGTATTAAAAACAGCTGCAGTCAAAGTGCCTTTCCCCGGTGCAGAGGTAATTCGAAAACTGCCTCCGGTCTGCTCCGCCGCCATTTTGAACAGCGGCACACCCAAGCCGACCTTGCGGGTGGTTCTGGTGGTGAAAAACGGGTCGGTCACACAAGCAATTTGCTCTTCGCTCATGCCCTTGCCGTTATCTTCAAGCTCTATGGTGAGGGTATGCGCAGCGGTATCCTCCACACAGCGAATGGCAAGCTCACTTGCCTCGGCGCGCACGGAGTTTTGCGCAATATCCATAATGTTTAATGATAACTCTCTCATGGCTTTCCTTATTTATATTGTTTGAGGATACCCTCAACATCCTTTGTTTCCAATCTGCCGTAAACCTCATCGTTGATGGTCATGACAGGTGCCAAGCCGCAAGCGCCGATGCAGCGGCAAGCGGATATGGAGAACTTACCGTCATCGGTGCACTCTTCCGCACCGATACCGAGCTGCTCCGAAAGGGTTTCCAATATCTTAGCTGCGCCTTTTACATAGCAAGCGGTACCAAGACAAACACTGATGGCGTACTCTCCCTTGGGTGATAAGGCAAACTGTGAGTAGAAGGTTGCCACGCCGTACACTTCTTCAAGCGGCATGCCGAGTCCGTCTGCAACAATCTTTTGCACCTCAATGGGCAGGTAACCGTAGATTTCCTGTGCTTCCTGCAGCACCGGCATCACAGCACCCGGATCGCCGAGATTTGCCTTGATAACCTTCTTCAGCTCAGCCTCTTGCTCAGGGGTTCCTTTAAAAGGAATTTTGCTGATTTTCTTTATCATTTTTTCTTTCCTCCCCGTATGCTTTCGGCATACAAAATTATTTATAAATTTAAAATTAAAACTGTTTTTGCGCTCTCAACAGCGTGATTGCGCTTAAATAATTTCAAATTTTCTTACTGTTTAGCAGTCGGCAGTCAGCGGTCGGCAGTCAGCGCGTGCCGCTTGCGGCGCCTTTTTATGCGAAGCTTTGCTTCGCCACCTCTAATTCCGCATTTCACACTCCGCATTCCGCATTAACTATTTCGCGCGCCGCGCAAAATAGTTAACCACCGCCTGCGGTGTCAGCTCCGGCAAGTCAATGGTGTTGAGAGCCTCTTTCATATTTTCAAGATAGTGCGCATCGGAGGACTGTATCAACTCCACGCCGTCTAACGTATAGAGCTTTTTGAGCTTTTCCACATCCGCATCGTAGCTGATGCCGGCAAAGCCGTGATTACATTCCGGTGTGAGGTCGCCGAGCACGGCGGTAACGGAATAGGAATCTCTGTCGATATGCGCAGGGTAGGCAAAACCGCCAAATTCTCTTACTGTTTCATAGGCGGACTCGATGCTGATATTGCTTGCCATTAACAGCAGGTTTTCTTCTTGCGCAAGGACTTCATCCTCACGATTCATAATGCACTGCCTGCCGTAAATATCCGGTCGGTTGGGAATCGATGTCGTGTGCTCCCTGACATAGTGTGAAAACACCATGGCTTTTTCCACATCGGGAAACAGGCACACCATGTGAATATCTTCACTCGTGCTCAATTCCATGCCGGGCACCACACACAATCCCGCCTCTTTACCGACTGCCGTGATGGCTTCACAGTTTGCACAGCTGTTATGGTCGGTGAGTGCAATTACATCGAGCCCCAACAGCTTTGCCATACCGACAATGTTGTTCGGTGTCATGTCCTCGTCCCCGCAGGGAGACAGACAGGAATGCAGATGAAAATCATAATAATATTTCATGAATTTAATAATGCAGCAATTTTTACCGACATCTCAAATGCATTGTATTCGGTTGAGTAAATCGGCACATTTTGCATATCGGCTCTGATTCTTGCATCTTCATCCAGCGGCGCATTCTCGGTGAGCACAATGCAGGCACAATCCGCAAGTGTAGCCACCGCCACGGCATTGATATTGCCCATGACCGTGAGCCACACACTGCCTTCCTTTGCCCTGCCCATTACCCAGCTGAGCAAATCGCCGGCATAACAGCTTGTTACTTCATTGTGTGCGCCTTCTAACCCGGCAAGGGGTTTTAAATTCAATTGTGAAGCTAAATCAGTTACTGTCATCTTCTACTCCTAATTGTGAAAGCGCCTTTGCCGCTTTTTTGACCTTGTTTTTCAAAATAAAGATACAGTCGCTCTCATTGACCTTGCCCTTTACCACATCTTCCGCAAAAGCTTTACAAGTGGGTGAGCCGCATGAGCCGCAATCAATGCCGGGAAGCCTGGTGCGCAGCTCTTCAATTTCGCTCATCATGCTCACTGCCTCTTCCAAATCCTCGGACAGCTTCATCACCGGTGTGTATTCCAGCGCCTTGGTCCAATTAATCATTTGATTCATGGAGTGTTCATAGTGGTTTTGCGAAGCGGGCAGGAATTTATTCAATCGCTGGATTCTCGCCTTGGCGATGTAGGGGTTTTCCACGCACAGCACGCCGCCCACACAACCGCCGTTGCAAGCATTCAGCTCTACAAAATCAATATCCTGTATGCGCTCATCCTCTAATTGCTCGAGCACATTAATCACATTTTCAATCCCGTCTGCCGCAAGGTATCTGTCCTCCACGGCACCCTTGCTTTCGCCGCCGCTCGTTGCCCAGCGCACGCCGACCATGCCGCTTTTGGCGATTTTTTCCAAATGGTCAATATCGACTTCCTTATCCATTGCCTCCGAAAGCTTCGGATAAATTTTTGCGATGGATATTGCACCGTCTACCCACGAGCGGGCAGAGCCTATCGGTGCAGCAAAGTCTGTTACCTTCGCGGGGCAGGGTGTGATAAAGAACACGCCGACCTTTTTGGCGGGAACGCCTAATTTTTCGCTCACCTCGGTTTTTGCCATGCGCGCCGTGACCTCCATAGGTGCTTTAATCGGCAGCACATTGTCAATCAAACTCGGGAAGCGCTGGCGAATGAGTCTGACCACTGCGGGGCAGGCAGAAGAAATAACGGGAAGCTTTAATTTGTTTTCCGCGAGCAGGCGCTTTGTGACATCGGTCACAACCTCGGCACCGCGGGAGACTTCATACACTTCATCGAAGCCCATTTTCTTCAAGCCGTTTAAAACAATATCGATATTGTCTAAATGGTTAAACTGCCCGAATAATGCCGGTGCGGGAATGGCAACTTTATACTCCCAGTTGTCCAGTGCGGAAAGCCTGGTGGAGTGCGCGCGCTTTGCGCCCTTGGTGCACACTCTGATGCACTCACCGCAATCTATGCAGCGCTGTGCGCTGATTTGTGCTTTTCCATTGCGCACACGAATTGCCTCTGTCGGGCAACGCTTAATGCAGGTTGTGCAACCGATGCATTTTTCTTTTTCGAGTGCAACCGAATGAAAAAATGTTTCCATTAATATCGTCTCATTTCAATAATTTTAGGTGTGGAGAGTGGCGTTACGGGGAGGCTGTGCCCGCCCATAATGCTTCACTTTTCACAAAAGGCTCTAAGCCTTTACCACCATTGTAATTGTGGTGCCTTTGCCGACCTCGGTTTCAATATCCATGGAGTCGGTGTACTTTTTCATGTTCGGCAATCCCATGCCGGCACCGAAGCCGAGATTTCTGACAGCCTCGGGCGCTGTGGACCAACCCTCTTGCATGGCTTTTTCCACATCCGCAATACCGGGCCCGTGGTCAATGAGCTTCATGGTGACCGCATCGGAAGAGATTTCCACAATCGCTTCACCGCCGCCCGCATGAATGGCAACATTGATTTCGCCCTCATACATGGCAATGGATACCTTGCGAATGGCTTCAGGATTGTAGCCGATTTGTCTGAGCTTTTTCTTTACCGAACCGGAGGCTTCGCCCGCTCTTGTAAAATCATCGTCTGCCGACGGAATATCATAGGTTAATCTTAATCCTGCCATTATATGTTACACCCTCCGCGCAGTCCCGCATCATACAGCTTGCCGCAAGCGGTAAACATTCTGTATTTTGATTTGAGCAGGGTGATATTTCTCTCTTGAGCCAAATCAATAATGGTTTGGTCGGGGTTCTTGCCGCGCACAAACACGATGCAGTGCATATCCATCATATCGGCGGTGCGCACCACCTGCGGATTGACAAGCCCTGTCAACAGTACGGACTGGTCTTTTACAAACGCGAGCACATCACTCATCATATCGCTGCCGCATGCCGACAAAATCTCGGCATCCATATCCGCTTCATATACAATTTCAGCATCTAAAATTTGGATAATGTCCTTAACTATCATGGTATTACCTTTCTTCTCAAAAGCCCAAACTTGCCTATTATAAAATAATTTTATATATAATAACACATATGCGCGCGTATTTCAACATTTTGCACCATACAAATTGTGAAAAATATAGGAAAAAAATATTTTTGCGCAATTTTGACTAATTGGTGCTTTTGTGTTATGGTAATTCAGTAAACATTTTCGGATAAAAAAGAAGGCGAAGATATGGACCATATCAACATTTACGCTGTCGGCGGCGACACGGTGATACTCTCCGGCGGTGTGCTGCTCGATGAAATGCAGCAAAACGCCAAAGAAATAATCAAAAACGAGCCGCTTTCGGTGCAGGCGGGCTTTATTGTCAGCACCGAAATCAAAATTCCCCGCTGTGCATGTGCCGCCGATTTTTTCAGTGCGGATTGCGCACTGTGTTTCGGCGCCTATTTGAGCGAAAAAAGAGATGAAAAAAGTGCTTTTCTCATTTCTTCAACCGGCGCAGATACACCGATTTCCGCTTGTATAAACGAGGCAGAAAAGACCGGCACGCTCGCCTTTGCCGGCAAGGCAAAAGAGGTGCCAAGCGGCAGTGTGAAAAGTGTTGTTTTCGGCGGCTGTGAATATTTTATTTTAGAGAAAGAAGAGCCGGAAAAACCGCAGCAACTCTTAGACCGGCTCAGTGAATCCTCGGCGCTTGGCGCTACAGCTTTGCTGTTAAAAAACGACAAGCAAATTCACGCATATTTTCGGCAAAAAGAGGATATCTGCTGCGGCTTCTCGGCAGGCAGCGCCGCGATAGCGCTCGCCTTTTATGAGAGCGCAAGCGAGCGGGAGTATTTTAAAGGGGTATATCACTTCCCGAAAGGAGACAGGGAAGTGGAAATGAAACGGTTTTTGAGCGAGGCGTTTGAGGTGAAACTCAGCGCAAGCGTTGAAAAAAGAGGATAAACGCAAAAAAGAGGGTTTTCCCTCTTTTTCTTTTTTAAAAATCTTTTTTCCACGCCCCTATGTATTATTTTTAGAAAGTTAAGAATGCGGAATTAATGGTGGCGATACTTTGTGTCGCATTTCTTCCGCGGCATTTTTCCAAACCTCAACATAATCGGGTGCGGGTGTCCCGCACTCAACTTTGGCGCAGCCAAAACATCACTTGCGCAAAGCGCAAACATCACTGCGTGAAAACCCTTTCACGCTAACCATTCCCTTTTTCCCCTCTTTTAATTTTTAAAAATCTTTTCTCCGAGCACCGCCAACACCTCTCTGGTATAAAATACCGGCACTAAATAGGCTTGGGTTTGTGCATTCACCGCATAGGCGCTTAACCCGTATTTCTCACATATCATGGCGGCGCGCTTTTGGTGATAATCGCTCGTGGCGATTGCCACCTCCTTGGAAAAACCGTTTTGCTCAATTATCGCCAATGAGTTTTTGATATTCGTATCGGTATTGACCGATTTGTCCTCCATATACAGGCGCTTCGGGTCAATGCCTTTTTCCGTTAACAGATTATACATGCACTGCGCTTCGGATAAATCTTCATCTTCTCCCTGCCCGCCGCTTAAAATAGCAACCGCTTGCTCATTTTCGCACAAATACACATATGCCGCCTCGGTGCGGTCATAAAACATGCGGCTCGGTGTGCTGCCCCGAATTTGGCAGCCGAGCACAATCAATGTGCTTTGCCCTGCCGCTGTATGGTTTTGTGCCGAAAGAATCGAGCCGAGTGTAATGCCGAACACGGCAATTCCCGCTACAAAAAGTGCACACACGGCGCTTAATATGATTTTGCCCGCTTTTTTTGCCCACAGCGCCCGCACCGCCTTGATGATTAACGGCAGGCACAGCCCCGCAAGCATCAGCAATATGCCCGCCACCGTACCTAAAACCGTGGCGGCATTAACAATGTGCCGCGGCACCTGTAAGCGGACTAAATAAAGAATCAGCACCCCTGCACCGACAAGAAGCAATGCACCTATGCCTGTGAAAATCTTTTTTGCCATTTTTAACTCCTTGCTTTCGATGCCTTCTATTTTAAGTGTGAATTATGAGCAGAGCATAACAAAACTGTAAACAAAGTGTGAAATGCACCGCATTAAATAATTATGCCGATTTTCACCAAGCCTTTTAAAAACTGCTCGCGGATGCGAAAGCCGAGAGAGTGTGCACCGTTTGGTGCGGGCAGCGGGATGTACTGCACGCCTGCCTTATCCATAATGTAGGTGCTGCGCCAAATATGAAAGGCGCTGGTGACATAAATCACCTTTGCTTCGTCTCCGAGCAGCTGTTTGGTATATTTAAAGTTTTGCAGGGTGGTTTTTGCCTGCTCCTCGAGGATAATTCTGTCTTCCTCGATACCCAATTCCAGCAAGGCATTTTTCATAATCTGCGCTTCGGACAAGCGCTGTTGCTTGCCCTTAATACCGCCCGAGCACACTGCTTTCATATGCGGATGCTCTTTTAAATATTCCGCCGCGGTCTTAATGCGCTCATACAATAATTCACTCGGCTTGTCACCCTCTAAGGGTCCGCCTAAAATCAATACATAATCTGCGTGCATCTTCTCACCTCATTTGGTTTTCATTATAAAGAATTTTGCGCACTTTTGCAACTTATACAGAATGGATGCTGTCCCTTCGCTTGCTTTTTGTGCGCTTTCGGTTATAATAGCAGTATGAATATTTATGAAACCGATGTGTGGGAAAAACTGAAAAACAGCGACAAACCGGTCGTGCTGTACGGCATGGGCAACGGTGCCGATAAAATCCTGGAGCGCTTTGCGCAAAAGGGCATTCGCTGTGCCGATATCTTCGCGAGTGATGCTTTTGTGCGCGGGCAAAGCTTTCACGATATGCGGGTAAAAAGCTATTCGGAAATCGAGCGCACTTATGATGATTTTATCATTGTGCCGGCTTTTGCCACGCAGCGCGCGGAAGTGCTCGCGCACATATTCCGCCTGGCGCAGAGCCATACGGTGCTGGCACCCGATGTGCCCGTAGCGGGCATTGACTATTTCAGCCGCGCTTATTATGCACTGCACGAGAAAGAATTTGAGAGCGCCTTTTCTTTACTCATAGACGATGCTTCCAAAGCCTGCTATGAGCGCATTATCAATTATAAAATCGGCGGCGATATCGCATTATTAAAGCCGTTTTTTAAAAAAGAAAAAGTCTATAGCGATTTATTACAGCTGCAGGGTGAAACAATTGTTGACCTCGGCGCCTATGACGGTGATACCGTGCGCGAATTTGCCGCGGCAGACCCTGCTTACAAAAAAATAATCGCCCTGGAGCCGGACACAAAAAACTTTCATAAACTGCAAAAAAAATGTGCGCATTTGCGCAATATTGAGGCGCACCATGCGGGTGCATGGGATACAGAGGGAATCGGCTGCTTTGAAGCGGAGGCAAGCCGCAATTCCTCTATCGGTGTGCGCGGTACGGCGGTGAGTTTAACGAGTGTAGATGCGCTCATTCATGAGCCGATTACACTCTTAAAAATGGATATTGAGGGCAGCGAAAGCAAAGCCGTTGCGGGTGCCGCCGAAACGATACGGCGCTATCGCCCGAAACTGTATATTTGTGCCTACCACCGCAGTGAGGATTTGTTCGCCCTGCCGCTGCAAATCCACGCACTCTGCCCCGATTACCGCTTTTATTTTTGCCACCATGCGTATATCCCTGCCTGGGAGAGTAATTTTTATGGTATCATAAAATAAGGATTTGGCGAGCCCCTTGCGGGCTCGCCAAATCCTTATTTGAGAGAATAGTGAATAGTGAATAGTGAATAGT
>JAFWGH010000102.1 GCA_017512465.1 Clostridia bacterium | reverse complement strand
GCAGTTTTTGCTAAGTTATTTTATTCGAATAAGTGAGAAAAAATTCTTTGCATACTTGCCGTATTCAAAGGATTTTTTAACGCTTAGGCGGATGAAAGAACAACGCAAAAACCTGTCCCTCTTTATTTAGGGTGCCCCAAGCCGCCATTTTTTGGTTGCCTTGCTTTTGTCCCTCATCCTTTTGCTCTCTCCCACCATATTGACTGTTTTGGGAACAAAATTACATGTTGGTTATTTGATTTCTGTCATATATTATTTGAGAAGATTAAACAGTCCGCTTGTAGTCGGTATTTACACCGAGCTGTTCTTAACTTTTTTGGAGCCGGATATTAAACATAATAAGCTCATTAATGCCGTTGCCGGCTGCACATTCGGTGTGTATCTCATTCATCAGAATATGTTTTTTAAACCGATACTTATGAAGTTGTTTCCGATTTATCTGGAGACAAACCCGCTGCTCGTCTTTACGTACACCGTTGGTGCGGTGATAGCCATCTGCATCTTTTGTACACTGGTTGATTTTGTGCGCACAAAAACGGTTGAAAAGCTTTGGATAGCGTTCTTAAATACACGCTGGGTGAAAATAGAAGAAAAAATCAAAAAGACTGCTTTTGCACTTTATGGCTCTATAAAAAAAGCCGCAATCAAATATTACAACCGCTAAGGTGAAAGAGCCGAAAGCTGTCAAAATAATACACACAAAACCCCGCATGAAAAGAAGTCGGGTATTCATCTATAATAAAACAAGTGGACAGTTTCACGCTTCATTCACTGAAGTATAAAAACTGTCCTCTTATTTTTATGTGCACTTTCGCACGCCGGCATTTGTTCGGGTTTTAATGTTGACTAATACTTTTAACAATGCTAAAATGAAAAAGGCAAATAAGGTTCATAACCGAATAGACCAAAATATTTTACTTGAGGAGAAAAAAATGAAAAAGTTTTTAGCATTAATCTTATCTGTTTTAATGATTTGCTCTGCATTGACAGCATGCTCATCAAAAGACAGTAAAAGTGATGAAAGTGAAACCACTACTACCGCAACACAGGAGAAAGCCAAAAACCTTTCCGTTAACTCTCAACTGGTTGCAAAAAAGTTAAAATCTCTTGAACAAAAAGACAAGAGCTTCACATTGTGCGATGGCGGTATTATCTACCGTGGTGATAGCGGGAAATACGGCATCATTTCCCTTGACGGTGAAAATGATACCGGAGAAAAATACATTTATTGCAAGAGTGAGGGTAATCTGTTTGAGGTGGCTTCCTCTAAGGCGGAGGGTGATGGTATCGCAGCGGTCAACTGCTTGGGTCTGGTTGACGGAAACGGCAACACCGTATTAGAAGAAAAATATGCAGCATGCTCAGAAATAAATAACAGGTATTACAGGGTTTGCGAAGTAACGGAAACTACGAATAAAAAAGATGAGGCTCTTGTTTTCGGAACCGAAGGCTTTCTTAAAATAATGCCGGATGAAACGGATACCTTATATAAAGGAAACTGGTATATCCTCGATGTGAAAACAAATTCTCTTGTTGACGGTGCTACCGGAACCAAAGCATATATGCCTAAGCCTTATGGAAATTATCTTGAGTGTTACAGCGACAACCAGACTGCTTTCTATGTAAACGGTGATGGAAAGAAACTCCCCGAAAATGCCAAGCTCAATGCCGACGGCACCTATCAAGTAGAAGTTAACGGCGCGGAAAAAGGCGAGGTGTATGATAATGAGGATAACCTTTTATTCACTTATATTCACCACAATGATACCGAAACAAATTACATTCGCTCTGCGAATTCCGCAAAGAATTACTTTATCTGTCAAAATGAAAAAGACGGAGTGCAACACTATTATGTAGTTGATGCAAGTGGAAAAGCTGTATCCTCCAACTTTAGCCAGAGTATTCAAGTATACGGAGAGTTGATTTTGTCCGAAAAGAAATTGTATAACTTTAAGGGCGAACAGGTGATTGAAGGGGAATATTCCTCTGTCCAGGTTGATGATACTTTTGAAAATTATTATATTTTGACAAGCGAGAGCAACAGCAAGCTGAAAACAGTTATTGATAAAGAGGGAACTGTTATTGTCAAAGAAGGTGAAGATATAAGTTCCGATTTCCCGCTTCGCAAATCCCAAAAAGACGGCGGCTCCTACTACCTGTGCTATAAAGACAAGGATTTTACACTAAAGGCCGACTCTCATTCCGATTGGATAGTGAGTGTTGAAGGCGAAAATGGCCAACAAACATTGGTCAACTGCCTGTCCGGAGATAAGGTGATTGAAGGCGGCTACAAGTCTTTTGCCATTACCGGAAATATTGCAAACGGGATATATGTATTAGCCTTTGGAGAAAATACAGCCGATATTTACTTGGTTGAAGCACAATAAGTTTATATTTTGTAAGTATTTAAACCCGTATTACAATAATGTAATAAATGTTAGACTGTCTCAAAAGCTCAAAAGAAAATCTCAGAGCTGCTGAGACAGTCTTTTTCCATGCCAGGTGAAAGAGAGACTGTTAATAAGAAAAGGGGACGGTGTTCCTCGAGCATTACCAAAAAAATGAAACAAAGACCGGTAAAAGCAGAGCAAAATCGAGGAATGGGGACGGTTAGCGTGAAAGAAACTTTCACGCAGTGAATAGAGAATAGTGAAAAGTGAATAGTGGTGGGAGGGGCACCCTCACCCGTTCCGCTTCGCTCTAATTATGTGACTTTCATTTATTGTGTGTGATTTAAAAATCATGCGGTGTTCTTTTACTGCAAAAACGAGGTATAAGAACCGTCCCCATACTTTAGAACCGTCCCCATACTTTATATGGGCGGTTTTTCAAAACAAAGTCTATCGGAACAGCTCGATTATGAAGGCTTCAGCTCAGAGCAAATTAACTATGCCTTAAAAGAAGTCGGATATTAATATGTCAACTAAACGCAAAAGCGGTGCGCCGAGCGCACCGCTTTGTCTTATCATAAATCGCAGCGGAACGGGTGAGGGCAGAGCCCTCCCTTCGCTCTTCTC
>JAFWGH010000101.1 GCA_017512465.1 Clostridia bacterium | reverse complement strand
CGAGCCGGAATGATGTTTTTGTGTGTTGCCTCTTGTTAACGCCGTAACGCAGTTATTGCGGTCGGTTTTGACCACCATACTGTCAAACGGGTGCGCGGAGGGATGCACAAACAAAGTGATAAAAGCATGGTGCTTTTGATGAAATGCGCACATTTCTTCAAGTGTAAAATCAAAGTATAAATCGCCGTTGCACAGCAAAAAACAATCCGGCAATTCTACTTTAAATAAGGCACCCGCTGTTCCCATGGGCTCTGCTTCTTCATAATAACGAATATGAACACCCCACCGGCTGCCATCACCGAAAAAGGCGCGAATTTGTGCGCCTAAATGACCGATAATGATGAGAAAATCATGAATTCCCTGTTGCTTTAAGTGCTCAATTTGCCGCAGCAGAATAGGTTTTCCACCGAGCGGAACCAAGGCTTTAGGTATTTGATTGTAATACGCCTTCAGGCGTGTGCCTTGCCCGCCTGCAACCAGTACCGCCAACATAATGCTTCTCCTGTTAAATCAGTAAATTTCACGCGCCGGTGAACATAAAACAGCGCGCAAAGCCGTGAAAAATCGGCAAAGAGTCAGACACCTTTTCGCTGTATAAATTAATTATAACACGAATGCTTTTATATTTCTACTTTTAAATAAATAACCCCTTGCACTGATGTGTAAGGGGTTAGTATTATACAGTATATTTATGGAATACTTTTTTGCCTTTTTTGAGGATAAATTCGCTCTCAAAAGCCGCTTTCGGGAACTTAACGGCAGGATTTGTCTGCTTTTCATCATTGACACTCACGCCACCCTGCTGCACAAGCCTTCTGGCTTCACCGTTGGACTTGGCAATAGCGCCTTTTACCATGAGCGCAAGCAAACCGATTTCACCGGCTTCATCAAAATCGCTATCCGAAAGAACCGTGGTAGGCATATCGGCATTGTCCGCACCGCCGCCGAAAAGCGCTTTTGCCGCAGCATCCGCTTTCTTCGCTTCTTCCTCGCCGTGCACAAGATTAGTCAGCTCATACGCCAAAATTTCTTTGGCTTTATTGAGCTGTGCGCCTTCCCATTTTTCCATTTCCAAAATCTGCTCTAACGGCAGGAAAGTCAACATCTTTAAGCACTTAATGACATCGGCATCGGAAACATTGCGCCAATATTGATAAAACTCATACGGCGTGGTTTTTTCGGCATCCAGCCACACGGCACCGGACTGTGTTTTGCCCATTTTTTTGCCTTCGGAGTTAAGTAACAATGTAATGGTCATCGCAAAGGCATCTTTACCCAGCTTTTTGCGAATAAGCTCTGTGCCGCCGAGCATATTTGACCACTGGTCATCCCCGCCAAACTGCATATTACAGCCGTAATCGGTGTAGAGCTTATAAAAGTCATAGCTTTGCATAATCATGTAGTTAAACTCAAGGAAGCTCAAGCCCTTTTCCATGCGCTGCTTGTAGCACTCTGCACTGAGCATTTTATTGACCGAGAAACATGCACCGATATCACGAATGAAGTTGACATAGTTTAAATCCAACAGCCAATCGGCGTTATTGACCATTTGCGCCTTACCCTCGCCAAACTCAATAAAGCGGCTCATTTGCTTTTTAAAGCAAGCGCAGTTATGCTCAATTACTTCTTTTGTCATCATTTGGCGCATATCGGTCCTGCCCGAGGGGTCACCAATCATCGCCGTGCCGCCGCCGATGAGCGCAATCGGCTTATTGCCCGCCATTTGCAGGCGTTTCATCAGGCAAAGCGCCATGAAGTGACCGACATGCAGACTATCTGCTGTCGGGTCAAAGCCGATATAAAATACCGCTTTACCGTTATTGACCAATTCCTTGATTTCTTCTTCATCCGTTACCTGCGCAATTAAGCCGCGAGCAACCAACTCATCATACGTTGTCATCTTCAAACTCCTTTAACATTTGCTTTGCATTTTCCAGCATTAAATCATTGATATTCATACCACCCATAATGCGGGCAATTTCATACTGCCTGCCTTCAAAATCCAGTGTGCGCACATTGGTATAGGTTCTACCGTCCGCCACCTGTTTATGGATGAGAAAATGTGTATTTGCCATTGCCGCAATCTGCGCAAGATGCGTTACGCAAATCACTTGTGCCGTTTTACTTACCTCTTTGAGCTTCATGCCGACCTTGCCTGCTGCTCTGCCGCTCACACCGGTATCGATTTCATCAAATATCAAGGTGGGAACCGCCTCTTTTTCGCCTAAAACCGCACGAAAAGCGAGCATGATACGCGACAGCTCACCGCCCGAAGCCACGCTTGCAAGCGGTTTTAAACTCTCACCGGCATTCACGGAAATGAGAAACTCGATTTCATCAATACCTTTTTTGGAAATGGCACCGTCTTTAAAATCTACCTGAAATACCGCAGAGGGCATATTCAAAAAATGCAGCTCACTTTCAAGCCGCTCTTCGAATGCTTTTGCGGCTTTTTTGCGCTTTTCGGACAATTCAACTGCCAAGCGGTAGGTCTTTTCTTTTTGCTCGGTGAAAGCGGAATCCAACTGCGCGCGGCGTTCATCGGCATGCTCCATACCGCTTAATTCACGCTTAGCGTTTTCCAGATAGTCCGCTATTTCTTCCTCGGTTTTACCGTAGCGGTTCGAGAAAGCATAAAACACCGACAAGCGCTCCTCGATTTCCTCGGCACGCTGCGGATTAAGGTTAATTTGCTCTAATTGTGCGCGAATTTCATCCGCAGCAGCTTCCACGCTCTCACCGGCAGACGCCAAGCGCGCTGCAACCGATTCCAATCGATTGCCCTCGCCTTCTATTTTCGCAAGCGCGGAGCCGATTAAGCCTTGTGCACCCGGTGCTTCATCATCACCGCTAATACACGCCTTTGCATGCTGCAGTGCTTCGGTGAGGGAAGCGAGTGCATGTAAAAGCTCTTTTTCCTCTAAAAGTTTTTGCTTTTCACCGGGTTGAATGTCTGCTTTTTCGATTTCGTCTATTTCGTAAGTAAGCTGCTCTATACGGCGCTGCTTCGCGCTTTCATCTATTTGCAGCGCTTTGCGCTCTTTGACAATTTTTACCAATTTTGCATACTCGCTGTGATAGGCTTCTATCGCAGCGGCATCCCCCATATGCTCATCCAAATATACATAGTGCTTTTCGGCATCCAACAGCTTTTGCGAATCATGCTGCCCGTGGATATTGACAAGCATTTCACCAAGGGATTTCATCGTTCCTGCCGTAACGGGTTTACCGTTAATTCGGCAGGAGCTTTTGCCATCTGCCCCGATGCGGCGCTGCAAAATCAGCGGGTCGGGACCGAGCTCGATATCGATGGAATATAAAAAGTCCTCCACAGCAGCCGAAACCGGTGAAAATTCGGCAATCACAAGCGCATGAGAAGCACCGGTTCTCACCAAATCGCGCGAGGTGCGCAAACCGAGAACAGCGTTAATCGCATCAATGATAATGGACTTACCGGCACCGGTTTCACCCGTGAGCACATTAAATCCCTTTTCAAAGTCGATTGACACCTTTTCAATGACCGCTATATTTTCGATTTCAAGACTTTTTAACATCCGTAATCCTACTCTTAACTGACAATGAGTTTATCTATCTTTTCGCAAACAGTTTGTGCCGCCTTCTCGTTTGAACAAACGGCAAAAATGGTATCATCCCCCGCAATGGTGCCGAGTATATCACTCACTTGCATGGTATCTATTGCCGCACACGCAGCATTCGCCATGCCGTTATGACATTTTACAACCACCATATTGCCGGCAAAATCAATGCCGGTAACGGATTCACGGAAGATGGCTATATACTTATCCGTGCTCTTTTTGTTATTGCGCTCACGCTTGACATATTTATAGCCGCCGTAGCCGGAAACAACCTTGATTAAATCAAGCTCTTTGATATCTCTGGAAACCGTCGCCTGAGTGACCTGAAAACCCTCTTTTTGCAACAATTTGATGAGTACATCCTGATTCTCCACATCATACTGCTCTATGAGCTGCATAATTTTTGCCAATCTCTTTTTCTTCATTTCAACCTCCGGTGATGTTTCTCTCTACCATTTTTTCTTGTAATATTTCATAGAAGGATTGCCGCTTAATGGTGATAAACTGCACGGGGATATCCGCTTTTTTTATCACAACTTTTCCGCCGTACGGCACGCTAATCGGTGCATTTGAATCCGTGGTTAAACATATATGGCGGATATTATGGGTATCCGAAGTATTCTTTAATACCAGTGTGCTTGTACTTGCGCAAACCACACTGCGTGCCGTGAGTGAATGAGAGCATACAGGCGTTACAATAATACACTCCATATGCGGGTCCACAACCGGACCGCCGGCACTCATAGAGTATGCGGTAGAGCCTGTCGGTGTGGCGATAATCACACCATCTGCCCGGTGGCGCGCCAAGAGCTTTCCATCCAGCTCCACACTCACATCCACCATGCGCAGGCTTGTACCTCTACCGATAATCGCATCATTCACACATAAAGCGGATGAGATTAAAGTATCCTCTGCATCATACACATCTGCCTGCAAGAGCATGCGGCTTTTGAGCTTATACTTACCATCCAGCAAATGCAACAAAAGCGGTATCTCGGTTTTTTCCAAACCGCTTAAAAAGCCTAAATGACCGCCGTTTATACCTAAAACGGGTTTTTTGTGTTTTGCGGCGGCAGAGGCGTATTTTGTCACCGTGCCGTCTCCCCCCACGACAATGACAATATCGCAAAGGCTTAAGGCATCCTCTAATTTCACAAAGCGTACTGTTTCATTTGCTTCAATATAGTCTTGAACACTTTCGGGCAATAGAATCTGCACATCGCTGTGCGCAAACACGGCAATGATTTCATTCGTAATACTCACGGTATTGCCGAAAGGTATGTCCGGTATAACTGTAATTTTCATCATAAGCTCTCGTGTGATTGTTCTACTGTTTGTTGTATTTGAACATCCGCATCCACAGCGGCTTGTTCACTTTTTTGCAAATAAATAAGATACTCGATATTGCACTCCGGACCGCGGATGGGACTAAAGGATAAACCGCGCACGCAGTAGCCGCTTTGCACGGAGAAATCGACAATTTTTTCGACCACTTCCAAATGCACTGCCTTATCGCGCACAACACCCTTTTTGCCGACCTTTTCTCTGCCCGCTTCAAACTGCGGTTTGATGAGCGCCACACATGTGCCGCTTTCACAAAGAAAAATGCGCAACACCGGTAAAATCTTTGTTAAAGAAATAAATGAAACATCTATCGAAGCAAATTCGATAACATCCTCTACTTTTTCCTTACTCAAATAGCGAAAATTGGTTCTTTCCAAATTGACCACGCGCTCATCCGTGCGCAGTTTCCACGCAAGCTGACCGTATCCCACATCAATCGCATAGACCTTTTTTGCTCCGTTTTGGAGCATACAATCCGTAAACCCGCCGGTAGAAGCGCCGATATCCATGCACACTTTATCTTCAAGTGAAATCGGGAAAGCCTGCATGGCCTTTTCAAGCTTAAACCCGCCGCGTGAAACATACGGCATAGCTTTGCCGCGAAAGGTGATTTCGGCATCCTCACTCACGCTTTCTCCCGCTTTGAGCGCCTTGACATTATTTACATATATTTCGCCTGCCATAATCATCGCTTTCGCACGCTCTCTTGAGGGCGCAAGACCAAGCTCCGTTACGGCAATATCCAATCTTTTTTTACTCACCTTTTATATCTCTTATCATACTCTCGGCATCAAGTCCGTAAGCGTGCAGCTGTTCACTAACCTGCGCCGGTTTTACGAAGCTTGCATCCACTGCAGTGAGTGCAAAAGTACCTTTAAAACGGTGCAGAGAGAGCAAGTACTCAAAATGCTCACCGATACCGCCTGTTTTTAAACTCTCTTCATAAAAATATATTCTCTCAAACCCGCTTGCAAAAGCAACCGCTTCGGGATGCACGGGTTTGATTTTATTGAGCTTTAAGATACTCACGGCTATGCCTTCGCGTGCCAATTCCTGCTGTGCTTCATATGCCGCGGAGAATGTTCTGCCGAAAGTTACAATGAGTGTTTTTGTTTCTTGCGGCGCTTCAAACACGCTATAATCCTTACCGTCCGGCGTAAAATTCTCGGGAAGTGTAAACTCACCGCCGCGCGGATAACGAATGGCGCTCGATAGCTCTTCCTGATATACCGCGCGGTACATCATGCTGCTTAATTCTTCAAACGAAGCCGGCGCAAATATCGCAATATCGGGAATGTTGTTCATCATCGGAATATCAAACAAACCTTGGTGAGTTTGCCCGTCCGACCCGACAAAGCCTGCTCTGTCAATCGCAAAAATCACTTTGAGCTTTTGCAGGGAAATATCGTGAATAAGCTGGTCATATGCCCTTTGCAAAAAGGTACTGTAGACCGCAAAAATCGGAATCATGCCGTTTTTGGCAAGTCCCGAGCAGAAAGTAACGGCATGCTGTTCGGCAATACCGACATCAAAATAGCGCTCTGCATAATCCTCCGCAAAGACTTCAAGCCCTGTTCCGGTCGGCATCGCCGCTGTAACGGCACAAATGCGCTTATCCTTGGCGGCAAAGCCGCATATCGCTTTGCTGAAAGCCTTTGAATAGCTCTCGGAAGAAGCGGGACTTTGCCCGGTGGCAATATCAAACGGTCCGACACCGTGAAAATGCTCGGGGTCCAGTTCTGCCGGCTCATAACCTTTTCCTTTTAGTGTTTCAATATGCACAACGCAGGGCTTACCGCGCAGTTTTGCCACTTCAAAAATGTTTTTGAGTCTCGCAAGATTGTGCCCGTTAACCGGACCCAAATACGCATAGCCTAAATCCTCAAAAAAGGAGCTGTGATACAAAGCGCCCTTGAGCGCATATTTATATTTGACAATCTTATTGCGCAGCGGAATACCGACAAGCGGAATGTGCCCCAACACTTTTTGAAAGCGTTCACGGCTGCGGTAATAGGTTTTTGTGGAACGAATTTTAGCCAAAGATGAAGCAAGTGAGCCGGTATTGGAGGAAATACTCATTTTATTATCATTGATGACAATAATGAGATTATCCGCATCATCATAGGCATTATTTAAGCCTTCATAGGCTTCGCCGCCGGTGAGTGAGCCATCTCCGATAACGGCAATCACATAGCCCTTCTCCCCTTTAAGCTTTTTGGCTCTGGCAAGTCCGCACGCCGCGGAAATGGAAGTGCTGGAATGACCGCTGTAAAAAATATCGTGTTCACTTTCCTCCGGATTGGTAAAGCCGCTGATACCGCCTTTTTGGCGCAAGGTATCAAACTGCGCAAATCTGCCGGTAAGCAGTTTATGGGTATAACACTGATGCCCGACATCAAAAATGATTTCATCCTCAGGTGAGTTAAAAACCTGATGGAGCACAACGCTCAACTCCACCGCACCGAGATTGGAAGCAAGATGACCGCCGTTTTTTGAGACGGTTTCAATCATCTTCTCTCTGATTTCGGCACAGAGCTGTTTGGTCTTTTCCTCATCAAAAGCTTGAATATCTTTCGGTGAATGTATATTTTCCAATAATGGGTAATTACTCATATATGCACCTAAAATTCAATAAATATACAAAATATTATATCATATATGTATATTAAGTCAATAATTAATTATTTTTAAGCAAGTGTATTCACTTTCAAAGTGATTTGTAAACGCGCTGATTCCCATCATGCTTACTTCGTGCGTGTTGTCAATTCTTCCGTCATTTCTTTTAAAAACCACGCACTGTCTCCATAAGGCTCCAAAAGCGCCAGCGCCTGCTCCTTTAATGCCTGTGCCGCCTGCTTTGCCTGCTGCAACCCGAGCAGAGAAACATAAGTGGATTTGTGATTTTGCTCATCCGAGCCGATGGGTTTACCAAGCACCTCATCTGTGCTTGTGACATCCAAAATATCATCCAAAATTTGAAATTGCAGACCGATAGCCGCGCCGAATTGCCGTGCGTTTTCTTCATCCGCTTGTGTGCCGCCCGCCGCGATTACCCCCACTTTGCAGGGAGCCGTGAGCAGTGCACCGGTTTTGAGTGCATGCAGTTGCTTGAGCTTTTCGAGTGAAATATGCTTGCCTTCGCTGAGCAAATCCATGGTTTGCCCGCCTATCATACCGCCAATTCCCGCAGCGGCAGACACTTCCCTGCCGCAACGCACGGCAGTGTTACAATCGCCGGAGCAGGCAAAAATTGTTTCATACGCAAGATTGAGCAAGGCATCTCCCGCCAAGAGGGCATACGCTTCTCCGAACGCCTTGTGACAAGAGGGTTTGCCGCGCCTTAAATCATCATCATCCATACACGGTAAATCATCATGAATTAAGGAGTATGTATGAATCATCTCAATCGCACAGGCATAGGGTAAGACAGTTTGCACATCTCCGCCGAGCATGTCGCAAAATGCAAGCGCAAGCACGGGGCGTACCCGCTTGCCCGCATTCATCAGTGAATACTCCATCGCTTCACTGACAATGTTTTTTTGCGTGATATTCTCTAAAGCCTGCTTCAAATATTGATTAATAAGCTCTAAATACGCCTGAAATTGTTGTGAATAGTCCATTATTCCTCGCCCTTAATGCTCTTTTCCTTTTCGTTTAAATATTCTTCACAAAACTTTGCTAATTTGACACCTTTTTCATAAAGCTCAAACGCTTTGTCCATATCGGCATTGCCGCTTTCCAAGAGCGAAACGGTCTTTTCAAGCTCCTGCATTGCCTGTTCATATGTCATTTTCTCTTCCATTACGACCTCGTTTCTTCTACCGTGGCGCGCACACTTCCCTGTGCAAGACGAATTTCCAATGTATCGCCCCCGGCAAGCTGTGCGGCTTGGTAGATTGTTTTTCCATCTTTTTTGACAACACTGTAGCCGCGCGATAAGACTTTCAGCGGGCTGAGTGCTTCCAGTTTATCGATATTGGCGCGCAGCGTGTTGCGCTCCGCTAAAAGCAGCGCTTCATAGCGCGCTTCCAATCGCTGTGTTAACGCCGCGGTTTTCATTCTGCTCTCATCAATGACAAAGCGTACATTGGTAAGGCAGGGCTTTGTCTTACAGCACTCCAAGCGCAACCGTTCCTTGTGCACACACGCGGTAATAGCGGCAAGCAGCTGTGTTTTTTTCGCTTCGAGTGCAGCATACACATCGCTCAAATTCGGCACTGCCAATTCCGCTGCGGCAGAAGGTGTCGGTGCGCGCATATCTGCGGCGAAATCGGCGATGGTATAATCCGTTTCATGACCGACTGCAGAGATGACCGGAATATGCGATGCCGCTATTTCCCTTGCGAGCGCTTCACTGTTAAATGCCCATAAATCTTCAATCGACCCGCCGCCCCTGCCGATAATAATGACATCGCACGCATCGGCTTCATTGAATTTGCGCAGTGCTGCGCACAGCTGAGCAGGTGCGCCCTCACCCTGCACGAGCACAGGCTCGAGTATCATGCGCGCAAGCGGATAGCGGCGTGTGAGAATATTGGTGATGTCTCGGATTGCCGCACCGGTCGGAGAAGTAATCACGCCGACCGTTTCGGGATAGCGCGGCAGCGGCTTTTTGCGGCTTTCATCAAAGAGACCTTCGGCAAACAGTTTTTCTTTTAACTGCTCATAAGCCACATGCAGCCCGCCCATACCCTGCGGCTGCATATCCTCCGCATAGAGCTGATACACACCGTCTCTTTCAAAAACGGACAAGCGTGCTTTGACAAGAACCTGCATTCCGTTTTCGGGCATAAAGCGCAAGCGGGAAGCATAGGTGCGAAACATCACGCATTTGATAACAGAGTTTTCATCTTTAAGCGAAAAGTAATAATGACCGCTTTTAAGATGATGCTTAAAATTGGATATTTCGCCGCTGACATAGACATTGCGAAAGACCGGTATTTCATCAAAAAGACCTTTAATATAATTATTTAATTGTGATACGCTGACAACTAATTTTTCGAATTGTTCCATTGTAAATACCCGTAATAAGCGATGCCGACGGCATTATCCGCCGAAAAACGAGGCGGACAAAAATGCGCTCCGAGCGATTTATGCAATCGCTCCTTAATTATAGAATTGCTCATCACACCGCCCGCAAAAAACAAAGGCAAATCTGTATATTTTTCAAGGAGCACCAGGCTCATTTTTTCTAAAGTGTTGGCGAGATAATCAAACACAAATTTTGCGCAATCCGCTTCTTTTTCTCCGCTTTGGAGCATTTTTAAAGCTAAATTTTCCAATCCGGAGAGCGAGCAGTCCGCCCCATTCAGCTTGGCGCATTGTGTATAATGCTTATCGCTTTGAAGCGCAAGTGCTTCGAGTGCTTTTCCCGCCGGAAAGTGCAAACCCATTTTTACGCCGATGCGGTCAACCGCTTGTCCGGCTTTTAAATCACTGCTCTTAGCCACGCGCTCGACACACAGCCGCTCTTGCTCCGGTTTTACCAACAACGCATCCGTTGTGCCGCCCGATACATGAAAACAAATAAACGGCTGCCGTAAAAATGCGAGACTTTCACAGCCGTAAAGGCAGGCTAAAATGTGCCCGATTTGATGAGAGGTTTTATATAGCGGCACACCGCATGCGCTCGCACTTGCCGCCGCAGCATTTACCCCCGCCAAAAAGCAAGGCATATACGAGCCTTCCTGCTCTGCCGGTTTTTCGGACACGGCGACCGCCACGGTCTGCACCTGCAAGCCGGAATACACCTCGCGCAGGATTTCCGCCAGCGCCGCTGTATGGTG
Organism: Clostridia bacterium; assembly: GCA_017512465.1. Classification (GTDB taxonomy): domain Bacteria; phylum Bacillota; class Clostridia; order Oscillospirales; family Acutalibacteraceae; genus RUG714. The sequence continues at coordinate 755 of JAFWGH010000101.1, read as the reverse complement.
AAATACCGCATCGCTTTGTCGGATACCCCTTTGCCCTTCTTTGACCGGCAACAGTTTTCCTGCCGATGCCACCAAAGCGCCGCTGTCGGCATCGATTAGTGCCGCAGAGGTAGTGTAATTTGAAGTATCAATACCGAGAATTACTCGCATGTCTTACTCCTGGCAATATTGCCGAGTACGCCGTTGATAAAGGCATAATCCTTTGGAGAGCCGAAGCGCTTTGCAAGCTCCACCGCTTCGTTAATGGCAACGGAATCCAGCACATCCTCGCAATAGAGTATTTCATAAGTGCCCAAGCGCAAAATTGCCAAAGAGGTTTTGGGTAAACGGGATAATTTCCATTTATTTAACTTTGCCGTGATAACTTCATCCAGCTGCTGCTCATTATCCATCACACCGTTTATTAAGCGCAAGGTATAGGCATCACTCTCATATTCGCCGGCTTCGCTGACATTATCTATCAACTCCTCTGCCGAGCAATCCGGATGAAATGCACCGGAAAATAACAACAAAAAAGCTTGCTCTCTCGCTTCGTTTCTTTTCATACTTCCTCCAAAAAAATAACCCTGTGCCGTTATAGCGCAGGGTACTGATTCATAAATTTTCAAGGTACACGGGCGAAATAACGGCTGCCGATACATCGGCATGCATTTTCTTTCGCCTATTATAACAAAAATTAATAAATATATCAAGTATAAATAAGGATTTGTCGAGCCCCTTGCGGGCTCGCAAATCCTTATTTGAGCGGTCAGCGG
>JAFWGH010000100.1 GCA_017512465.1 Clostridia bacterium | reverse complement strand
TTCTCGTTGTACTATTTATAAATTTGTTGAATATACTTTACTAATCATACTTTTAGGAGGAAATATGAAAGGTATTGTTGAAGACAGAGCAATCGAATTAGCAACTTACATTACCGATACAAACTCAACGGTTAGAGTTGCAGCAAAAAAATTCGGAATATCTAAATCAACCGTTCATACCGATGTTACGAAACGGCTTAAAAGCATCAATCCGACACTATATAAAGAAGTTAGAAAGATTTTAGAAGAAAACAAAGCGCAAAGACATATCAGAGGCGGAGAAGCAACAAAAGAAAAATACAAACATTTACATAAATAAATATTTATTGTATAATAGTAAAAAAATAAAGGAAGTATTGTTATGAAAATTGGATTTATCGGATGCGGAAACATGGCTAAAGCCATTATCGGCGGTATCATTCAAGCAAAAATCTTTGAAAATAAAAACATATTTGCAAGTGATGCCCGGGAAAAAGAATTGTCCGAATTTTGCACTCAGAGAAATATTACGGCTTCCAGCAACCGTGAAATTGCGACAAAATGCGATATTATACTACTTGCTGTTAAACCGCAAGTTTTTCCCGATGTTCTGCCGGAAATTGCCCCTTTAACGGATGATTCCAAGTTAATTATTTCTATTGCTGCAGGCAAAACAATTTCTTTTATTGAATCATTTATCGGTACGCACAAAATCATTCGCATTATGCCAAATTTGAATGCAACAATCCAACAATCTGTTAGCGCCGTATGCGGCAATGCATTATGCACACAAAACGATATGACTATCGCCAAGCAAATATTCAGCAGCATTGGAAGCGTATATGAGCTTGAAGAAGATAAGTTTTACATTTTCAGTGCTGTTGCCTGCTGTTCCCCGGCTTTTACATTTATGTATATCGATGCTTTGGCAAAAGCCGGTATCGCTTACGGATTGGATGAAAAAACAGCGTTTTGCGCTGCGGCCGAATCGGTTATCGGCAGTGCACAAATGCTGAAAGTTTCGCCGGAAACGCCTCAGGTTTTAATTGATAAGGTATGTTCCCCCGGTGGCACTACAATTGAAGGCGTAAATGTATTACGTTCAGAGAATCTTGAACATACAATTCAAAAGGCTGTAAAAGCCTCATATTTAAGAGATAAACAATTATAAAATAATTTTATCAAAATTAAAGAAAGCGGCTTGAAAAGCCGCTTTCATTGCGTTATTATGCATATTTTAAGTACAAAAGCTGCATCAGCTATCACTGCCGCCTTCCGCGGCTGCCGCACGGCGCTTTTGTAATTCTTCTCGAATTTCTTCCATTTTGCCTTTTTTGGCCAATTTATACTTCGTGGCAAACAGAATCGCACCTGCCAGTAAGAATAACGGAGGTAAAATAAACATTAATACATTTAACACCGCAATTAATGAATTCGGCACTACTGCCATTGAAACGGCATTGCTGTCAAACATACTGCCTTCATAACCGGAAATATGCATGGAAACACCAATAATCAAGAAAGAAATAGCACCCGCAAATTTCACAAGGAAAGTCTGCATGGAAAATACAATATTCTCGGTTCTCTTGCCGAAAATATATTCTCCATAATCCACGCAGTCACTCATGATTAGTGTTAAAAGAATGGTTACCGAACCAAAACCGATTAAAGAGACTAAGCCAATACCGCAGCAGACATAAAACCTCACATTTTCCGATGCACTTGCAAAAATAAAATTATTGGAAATAAACATCAAAAGGAAACCGACAATCGGCGAACCAAGTGCTAAAAGCAAGTGACCCAAACGACCGGAACGCTTATACAAAACTTTACTTAAGAGCGGGAAACTAAGCAATCCGATACCGATGCTCGCACCGAGAACAATGACAAATTTTGAATACAGTTGTTCATCGCCCCACACATATTTAAAGTAATATAAAGCGCTTCCTAAAGCCAAATTTTGAGCAATATTGATTAATATAAATACGATAACAGCTATCACCAGCTGATCATTTTTTGTCAGTACTTTAAATGCCTCTTTAAGTGCAATTTTTTCTTTCTTTTCGCTAATATAACTACGCTCTTTAATGGTGAAAGACGCCACAAGCATTGTCAAAACAAATGCCGCAGAAACAATGATTGCCCAAATAAAATAACCTTTTTCATTATGTACGGAATCCGTAGCAGCATCATAACCGAGCTTTACAATCACTATGGGTGTTAAAACCTGTGTTGCGAGCGCGCCAAGGCTGGTTAATAGTCTTGCAAGTGTAGAGACGCTTTCGCGTTCTTTTCTATCATCCGAAACATTGGAATTAAATGCCCAATACGGTACATCAACCATGGTATAGGTCATGCCCCAAACAACATAGAAAACGCCAATATAAACGCGTGGTGCACGCGAAGCAAAATAGGGATTAAACAAAAAGATTACTGCAACCACATTTGCAAGCGTACCGATCATCATCCAAAATTTGTAGCGGCCGAACCTTGTGCGTGTATTATCGACAAATGTACCCATAATCGGGTCATTAATCGCATCCCACAGCCGCGCAAAGAAGAAAAGAATGCCCATAAACAGTGCGCTCACGCCCAAATTTTCCGTGCAATAATACATCAAGAAGTTGGAAACGAGTGCATAGCACATATCCTTACCGATACCGCCGAAAGCATAACCCCATTTCAGCTTATTGGAAACCTTTTGTGATTCCATATCATTTACCGCCTTTTTTCTTTTTTATCAAGTAGATGCCGATACTCGCAGCACAAATCAATGCCGCACCGGAAAAGATAATCAGCACAAGCGCAATAGTATCTCCGGTATGTGTATTCTCGGCTGTCTTGCCTGCACTATCACCATCGCTTTTTTGCGCAGAGGTATATGTGGTATTCGGCGTGTTTTCAAACACATTGCTTTGAAATTCGCCGTTATAAGCGAAAGAGTCTAATGAAGGATACGGTGTGTTTTCTTCTTCATCCTCCTCTTGTGCATCCTCTTCTTCCTCTTTTATGAAAGCATCCGGATTTTCAAGGAAATCATCCCAAACAGTATAAATATCCTGCGTGGCTTTCACAACTTCCCCTTCTTCGGTCAGTTTCGTTTCAACATATGCTCTGCCAAGATATTCAAAATACCCTTCAACCGCTTCTTTTTTATATAAACTTTCGTCGATTTTATATGCTTCGTCAAGCGTTTTGTAGTATAGTTTATAATCAACTATCGGTGTTATACTGCTATTTTTCAGTCCTAAGCCTGAGACAGTACTCACATAGGTATCTTCACCGTTTACGCTTACACCGTGCGCGCCGGTCTTTAATGTAATACGCACTTCACCGTTCTCATCCACTTGAGAGCAGTCCATATTATCTACACCATCCACATAAACTTCGGCAGCAGCATAATCCTCATAGTCTTGATCTATCGTTGCCCACGCATCACCATTTGGCTGCAGCTCTTCAATGCGCTTAAATGCAATGCGGCTGTCGGTTCCGGGCGAGATATAATATTCTTCGGATACATTTGAAGCAATGGCGGTTCTGACATAGTTTGTCAAGAAATCACCTACATAGACCGGTTTCAATTTGATAAACTCATCATATTTGGCAAACCCTTTAGCCAGAGAAGCGTTTAAGCCGATTAAAAACTTTTGCGTGTCATTAGGCTTAATAATGACTTCATCTTCCCCTTCCATGCGGTACATTTTTATAATCTTCTTACCCTCTTTATTTAAAGGATTGACAACAATATTAAAACCGGATATTTGTAAAAAGTATTCGGTCGGCGAATAGACAAAATCCGTTTTTTTGTTATATTTTAATTTAGCGACACTTTTTTCCATTAAAGCATAGAGAAATTTTGCATCACATTCATAAAAATACACATCTTCCGCTATACCGCGAGACTCAAATACATCATTAATATAAATGGAACCTGCATCGATATTTTTAACGAGTGCAGAACCATTGATAACACCTACCACCTGATAGTTCTTATACTTTGAGTCACCGGCTTTAAACTTATCGCCGGCAAGCGTAATGGCATCGGCATACAAATCACCCAGCGGTGTTTCTTCAAGAAGTGATATTTTTTCTTTATCATCCACACCGAAAATAGTTGTCTTGTTTTGCGCCACAAGAGAATCAAGCGTTTTTTCAAACTCTTCCATAATATCTTCTCTTTTTGTGTTATACAGCGGACTGTCACCGTATTCCCGATATGTTCCCGCAGTTTCCTCGGTGGGTTCACCTTCGCTGTCTTTATGATATTTCGGGATAATTGAAACGCCTAGTTCACCTGCGGCAGAGATTTCAATTTTACCAATCGAGCCGAGTTGCTCGGAAGCTGCAATAAGATGGGTATTTCCGATGGTTTTATCTAATTCTTCGTGAAGATTCGAGCAAACCAATACATCTATATCTTGCGCTTGCTCCGCTAAAATTTCCGGCGTGAAAGCACTATTATTTTCACAAAAGCTTGCAAGGCATACTACTTTATCGCATTTCTCTTTAAGTAGAGCTGCCTGTTCACGAGCAAATTTCACTTCCTCTTCAAATGTGTATCCATCGCGTCTGGAAGAAGTAATATAATCTTTACACGCGCCATCAACAACCGAGAAAAAGCCGATTTTTACACCATTTACGGTTTTAATCGTGTTGGCGGCATACACTTCCGCGCTGCTGTAGCCGATATTCCCGGAGAGTATCTCACAGCCTGCATAATCCGCAAAACGCTTCAGCGCACGAAAGCCATATGCAAAATCATCCGTACCGAGGCTGATAAGCTCATACTCAGCTGCATTCATTAATTGAGAAGAATACTTTGCATTGGAAAGTGAGGCTTCTATAGAGCCTTTTGAGAAATTACCGCAATTTATCAGCAGTGCATTGTCGGTCATTTCCTTATAGCGCTGAATATAGCCTAAATCTTCCGTAAAGCCTCGTGTATCATTCGTAAAAAGAACGGTTGCTAAAACATTACCCTGCGCTATTGCCGGAATAAACGGCAATACCCCTATGCACAGCACAAGAGTAAAGAGTAAAATCTTAGCAATCGTTCTTTTCATCATAAGCTTTGTGCCAGCCTTTGAGGGAATGACCCCTCAAAGGCTTTTATCAGTTTAACAAATGTTGGTTGCAACAATATTAATGCCGGTATCACAAATGTTTTCAACAATGACATCACCGATTTTAACAGGAGCTTTTACAACCACTTCATTTAAAACCTTCATGCAATCAAACATTTTTTCTTTCGGTACGGCATCTGCCGATTTCACCGGCACAACCGGATGTTTACCGCCATCTACTTTAACCGTGGTGGTCAACGGTCTGACAGGATGTGTACACTCTGTCTCGGCATATTTTTTGCCTCTCGGGCATGTATTACCGGTAACGGACACAACCACTCCGTTATCAATTGAAGCGGTCATTTGGCAACCCATGGGGCATGCTACACAAGTAAGCTCTCTAACTTCCATTTTTAACCCTCCACTTCAATAAATAAGTAATCGCCTTCGGAAAAATCTTGCAAATCTTCCGGTTTAATGACAATGTTTTCCATTTCACCGGGCGCTAATTTGCGCTTTTTCTTGGCATAAATTACATTACCGTTTCTTGTAACTTTCACAGTGGCATTGGTGAATACCTGACCGACTCTGAAATACAGTTTAACAGGTTCTTCACTGCCATCCATGCTGATTCTTTGCGGCACAACATAGCGCACACCGTTAATGCCTTTGGTATGGATGCGGTAATCTGCATATTCTTTTTTACCGAGAATGTAGTTTGCCGCACCCTCACCGGCAGTTTGTGCCTCTTGCGTAACAAAATCTACTAAATCATGCACATGCAGTACATTACCGCACGCAAAAATACCTTCGTGGTTCGTTTCTCTATATTGGTCTACAACAGCACCGCCGGTCACTTTATCTAAACGAATACCGACAGAGCGGGAAAGCTCATTTTCGGGAAGCAGACCGACAGAGAGCATTAATGTATCACAAGGAATATATTCTTCGGTACCGGGAATCGGTTTTAAATTACCGTCTACCTTAGAAATGGTAACACCTTCTACCCTGTCTTTACCGCGAATTTCGGTAACGGTGTGAGAAAGCTTAAGCGGGATATCAAAATCATCCAGACACTGCACAATATTTCTGGTAAGACCGCCGGAATACGGCATAAGCTCACAAACAGCCTTAACTTTAGCGCCTTCGAGAGTCATTCTTCTTGCCATAATTAAGCCTATATCACCGGAGCCTAAAATAACAACCTCTTTACCGGGCAAATAGCCGTCTATATTCGCAAATCTCTGCGCCGTACCGGCTGTCATAACACCGGCAGGACGCGTACCGGGAATGGAAATAGCACCTCTCGGTCTCTCACGACAACCCATAGCAAGTACAATCGCCGTTGCGGAAATTTCCATCAATCCATCTTGCTTATTAATGGCAATAACCACATTATTGGTTGTAATATCCAGTACCATGGTATTTACCTTAACATCGATGTCGGTCTTTTCAACCTGCTCAATGAAACGCGCCGCATATTCGGGACCGGAAAGCTCTTCACCAAAATAGTGAAGTCCAAAACCGGTGTGGATACATTGCTCCAAAATACCGCCTAATGTTTCATCTCTTTCGCAAATGAGGATTTTTTCAACACCGCATTCTTTTGCTTTAAGAGCAGCTGCCATACCGGCAGGACCGCCGCCTACTACTACTAAATCATACTTTAACATCAATCCTCACCTCACTTCGTTTTGCCGACAACAATATTGGAATTATCACCGAATTTAGTGACCTCCAACAAGTCTTTGCCGCGCTCTCTTGCAATGATTTCCGCTACCTTCGGTCCGCAGAAACCGCTTTGACATCTGCCCATGCCGGCGCGTGTTCTTCTCTTCACGCCATCCATATCCACAGCCGGGATCGGACCATGGCATGCTGCAATAATCTCGCCCTCCGTAACGGTCTCGCAGCGACATACGATTTGACCGAAAGCAGGGTCGTTTTCAATCAGTTCTCTGCGCTCTACGGTTGAGAGTTCTCTGAATCTGACAGGCTCGGGGCGTGTTCTGTGCCATTTCACCTTCTTGGGTAATCTGCCGCAAACATCCAGCATGATATCCTGCACATATTCGGCGATTGCCGGTGCTGCAGAAAGTCCGGGAGACTCAATTCCCGCAACATTGATAAAATGCGGATTTACTTTGGACGGCTCTATAATGAAGTCGCCTTTTGTGCTGTGTGCACGCAGACCTGCAAATGAGGTAATTACGGCATTTAACTTCACATTAGGAATGGAATAGCTGGTATATTTTCTGACCATGTCCAGCTCATCGGTGGTAGTTGTAATATCATCCTTACCTTCAATATCTTTTGCGGAAGGTCCGGTTAAAATATTGCCATCAACCGTCGGGGTAACCAAAACACCCTTACCCATTTTGGTCGGGCATTGGAAAATGACATGGTTGACAACACCGCCAAGGGATTTGTCCATTAATAGGTATTCACCTTTTCTGGCAACGATTTCAATAGAATTGTCTCCGATTAATGATGCAATATAATCGGAATAGATACCTGCGGCATTAATGACATATTTTGCTTCAATCTCTTTACCGTTCTTCGCTTTAATGGTAAAGATTTCATTTTCAAAAGCGATATCATTTACTGCAAAATTTCTGTAGAGGTCCACGCCGTTAAGCACTGCAACCTCTGCTGCCGCCAAAGTCAGTTCATACGGGCAAACAATGGATGCTGTTTTTGCCCAAAGAGCACCGAGCGCTCTTTTGCTGACATTCGGCTCTAATTCATGAAGCCTGTCCTGACCGATAATTTTCATACCGGGAACATTGTTCTCCATGCCTCTGTCGTAGAGCTCTTGCAGTGTTTCCATCTCCTCTTCGCTGAAAGCAATAACAAGAGAGCCGATGTTTTTGAAAGGTACGCTGAGCTCATCACACAGGTAACCCATCAACTTTGTACCTCGAACATTTAATTCTGCCTTTAAAGAACCGGGCATAGCATCGAATCCGGCGTGAACAATAGCGCTGTTTGCCTTTGATGTGCCCATGGCAACATCATTGCATTTTTCAACAAGAGCAATCTTAATGTCGTATTTACTCATTTTACGCGCAATAAGAGAGCCGACGACACCGGCACCGATTATGGCAATATCATATGACATAATTCTACCTCCTGATAGATCGTTAGTATTATTATAATAAATATATAATTTAAAGTCAACAAGACAAAATAAAAAATCCCAAATTTCTCGGGATTTTTCTCACTAAATAGCATTAAAGCTACATTTGTATATTCATGATTTTGACTGCCAAAGTAAAATACATCAAAACCGTGGCACAGTCGGTAATGGTTGTAATTAATGGCGATGCCATCAGCGCCGGGTCAAGCTTCACCGCCTTAGCCGCCAAAGGCAGCAAACAACCGAGTGTTTTCGCAAAGCATACCACAAATATGATGGTGATGCCCAGTAATAAAGCATATTTGCTGATTTCACCAAGCGGATGTGAAGAAAAATAGATAATATACATGCGCGCTGTATTGACAAGTGCCAGTGAAATACCGACTATGAGTGCAACACGAATTTCTTTAAACCAAACTTTTAAAACATCCTTTGGATGAATGGTATCAATTGCCATACCGCGAATCATCAAAGTACTTGTTTGAGAACCGCTGTTACCGCCGGTGTCCATGAGCATCGGAACAAAGGAAACGAGCAGCGGAAACAGATGAAAAGCATTTTCATATTTTTCAATAATCATACCGGTAAAAGTGCCGGAAATCATTAAAATAATTAACCATAAAATACGGTTTCTCGCATGCTTAAAAACACCGGTTTTAAAATATGTATCATCGGAAGGCAGCATTGCCGCCATTTTTTCAAAGTCCTCGGTGTTTTCTTCCTGCATGACATCCATAGCATCGTCGACCGTAACGATACCGACAAGGCGATTTTCTCTATCGACTACCGGCAAAGCAAGGAAATCATATTTATCGAACATTTTTGCGACCTTTTCCTGGTCAACTTCGGTTTCAACACTGATAAAATCTTTATCCATTATGTCACCGATTAAATCATCATCATCTGCCAAAAGTATGTCCTTTACCGTGACCACACCCATGAGAACATTAGACTCGCTCGTGACATAGCAAGTATAGATAGTCTCTTTATCTACGCCGGTTCTGCGGATGCGCATTAAAGCATCATCAACCGTAAAAAACGGCTTAAGTGCAACATATTCCGGCGTCATAATACTACCCGCACTGTCCTCGGGATAGCGCAGCAGTTTGTTAACAATTTTTCTGTCTTCAGGGTCAAGGTGAGAGATAATGCGCTTAACCAGACTCGCAGGCATTTCTTCAATTACGTCAACGGTATCATCAAGATACATCTCATCGAGGATTTCACTTAACTCACTTGCCGAGAAGCTCTCAATTAAATCCTCTTGCATGTCATGGTCCATGTCCGCAAAAGTTTCGGCAGCAAGCTCTTTCGGGAGAATACGGAAAGCCCTGACAGCATCATCTCTGTCAAGTGTTTCAAAGAAAATAACAATATCTGCCGGTTCCATTTTAGACATAACCTTTTTGAGTTCGCTAAAATGCTTTTGTTCAAGCATTTGTTCTAATTCTTCAAACATCGTTCTCCCCCCTTTCCAAAAAAGACTCTTTGAGCCGTACGGCGACAAAGAGTCCGAAATGCATCATTGCCACCGTATGAGCTTTGGCATCGCAGGGCGATGAAGTTGCATTAAATTAGACCTTGATTCGACCTAATCTGCTAACCAGCTAAGCATGTCTCCATGCTTTCGCGGCAGCAACCCATTAAAATAGTTTAATATCAATCTAAAATTGATTATCCCTGTGGTTACCTCACCTAACGGTATTTAAATTGCACAATTATAATAGTATTAAAAAAGCGATTTGTCAACACCTTTTACACGGAATACGCAAAGATAATGAACAAAACTGCCGAGTATAGGCAATAACAATCCAAAAAGCAAATCAAATTTTACTCATGAATCTGTATTGTACCGAGAACCTTTCCCACTTTTTCACGAATAACGAGTTCTGCCAAGCTATCGGCATCTGTCGGCTGAAGATTTATCAAAACCAAATGCTTGCCTCTAAAGTAGCGAATGAGTCCTGCGGCGGGATACACCACCAAAGAAGTCCCCGCTACAATGAGCGTATCCGCTTGGGAAATGGCATTCACAGCACCTTTTATACAGCATTCATCAAGACCTTCTTCGTATAGGACAACGTCGGGTTTTATCGTACCACCGCAAGTGCAGCGCGGAATCCCTTCACTATCCTTAATATATTGTGCATCATAAAACTTGCCGCACTTCATACAGTAGTTTCTAAGTACAGAGCCATGCAGCTCAAATACATTTTTTGAACCTGCTTTTTGATGTAATCCATCTATATTTTGTGTGACCACAGCCTTTAGTTTTCCTGCTTTTTCAAGTGCGGCAAGTGCTTTATGTGCATCATTCGGCTGTGCATCTAAGCAAAGCATTTTATCTTTATAAAAGCGATAAAACTCTTCGGGATTGCGCACAAAAAAAGTGTGAGAAATTATTTCTTCGGGCGGATAGTCGTATTGTTGATTATACAAGCCGTCTACACTCCTGAAATCGGGTATGCCGCTTTCTGTAGAAACACCGGCTCCGCCGAAAAATACTATACTCTTACTCTCATCGATAATTTGCTGTAAAGTCATTTTATACGCTCCTTTCTCATATGCACAATTCATTATTTTTTTAGATTAACTCGGAAAATTGTTTAATAACACTTGAAAAATCCTCTATTGCCGCTTGCACAACATCCGGAGAAAGCATGTCAATTTCCGCTTCTTTAAGCGAATCCAAGGGTGATTTAGACCCGCCGCAGGAAAGGAATTTGATGTATTTATTGACATAGGCTTCACCTTGTGTTTCAATGCGCTTGACTATCGCGGAAGCGGCACAAATACAAGTAGCGTATTTATAAACATAAAAATTATAGTAAAAGTGCGGGATTCTCATCCATTCATAACGAATGGCATCATCCAAAACCACTGCATCACCAAAGTATTTTTTGTTGATTTCATAGTATTTTTCGCTGAGCAAGTCGGCGGTCAGTATTTCGCCGTTTTCACTCATGGCATGCATCAGCTTTTCAAATTCCGCAAACATGGTTTGGCGGTATAAAGTACCCTTGTAGGTCTCCATCAATTCGTTTAAAATATAGCGTTTTTGCGCATTATTATTACTTTCGCGCAACAGTTTGTGCGCAAGCAATAATTCATTGACCGTAGATGCCACTTCCGCAACAAATATCGTATAAGAAGCTTGCTGCGGCGTGTTGTTTTTATTGGAAAAATAAGTGTGCATCGAGTGCCCGGCTTCGTGCGCGAGTGTGGAAATATCATTGAGTGTTTGCGTAAAATTGAGCAAAATATACGGTTGTACACCGTAGCAGCCTGCGCTGTATGCACCGCCCTTTTTGTTATCGGTCGGGAAAACATCAATCCAGCGTTTATGCTTGATTCCATCCTCAAGTGTGTTTTTGTATTCATCACCGAAAACCTTTACCGTGTCAAGCACGGCTTCCACAGCCTGCTCATAGGTGTATTTTTCATCAATCTCGGCAACAAGCGGCGCATAGATATCATACATATGAAGTTCATCCACACCGAGTGCTTTTTTCTTTAACGCATAATAATCATATATCACCTGCATGTTTTGATTTACACATGCAATCAAATTGTCATAGATAGAGGAAGGTACTTCATCCGCAAAAACACTCGCTTCCAAGCTCGAAGCGAATTTTCTGATTTTTGCAAGTGTAGTTTTTTCTTTTACATAGCCGTTTAATAACGCAGCATAGGTATTTGCAAACTGCGCATAAGTTTTATATAAATTGGTAAAAGCACTGATGCGCACTTCCCTGTTATGAGAAAACATAAAGGGCACATAGTTTGCTTCGTTTAGAGGTACGCGTTTACCTGTTTCATCAATCGTATCTTCAAATTTCAAATCCGCATAAGAAAAAACATCTCTTGTATTTTCTTGAGAGCCTAAGCACATTTGCATTTGTGCCATGAGCTTTTCGCCGCTATCATCAAGCATATACGGTTTATAGCGGCGCTCGATTTCAATATTGCGCCGATAGGCTTCTAAGCGAGGAAGTTCCTCATACCATCGCTCAAGCACCTTTTCATCAAGCGCAATGATTTTGGGAGAGACATAGTATGCAGCAGCGCCCATTTCACGAAACAGGTTTTCACACTTACCGCTCAAGGCTAAAAATGCATTGTCAGCCGTATCCACATCCGAATTTAAATGGGCATATTCATATAGCTTTGTGATGATTAATTCGGTTTCCGTGAGAAGCTCCAGTGTATCATAAAATGCTCGGGCGCTCTCACACATAAGCACTTCTCTGCCTGCAATTTCTTTAATAAGCTTTCCTGCTTTTTCAAAATCCTTATCAAATGCCTCTTTTGAAGAATAAATTAAGTCTGTATTCCATTTGTATTGTGTTTCAATATCGTTTCGTTTCAAAATGTATTTCTCCTTCATTCTTTCTTATTCTATTATATCCGATTCGGCGCTAAAATCAACTGACAATGTCCAAATACAGACACATATTGCAAATCGCAAATTAAATGTAATTATTATTTAAATTATTATTGATAATTTATTAACTCGGTGATATAATAAATATTTGTAAATTTTATTACATTAATAAAGCAAATAAAGCAAAAGTTAGGATGAGAAGAAAAATGACTTTAATTGACATTTTAACACAAAATGCATGTACTTATCCGGAGGAAACGGCACTGGTGGAAATCAATCCCGAGTTTCAGCCGGAAAGCAAAACCACTTGGCGTGAATATTCTCTGATTCAACCGCAGCCGGGTGAACCCTTCAGAAGAGAAATCACCTGGGCAGAGTTTGAGAAAAAAGCAAATAAGTTTGCCAATCTGCTTTTGGCAAGAGGCTGTAAAAAGGGCGAAAAGGTATCTATTTTGCTGATGAATTCCATTGAATGGCTGCCTATTTATTTCGGTATTCTCAAAGCAGGTGCTATTGCCGTACCGCTCAATTACCGCTACGCAGCTGATGAAATCAAGTATTGCTTGGAAAAAAGTGACAGCACAAGATTAATATTCGGTCCCGAGTTTATCGGCAGAATTGAACAAATCTGCGGTGAAATCCCGCAGGTAAAGGATATCTTTTATGTCGGCGAGGATTGTCCCTCTTTTGCAGAGAGCTATGAGAAAATGACTTCTTATTGCACAGATGTCGCTCCGAGTATCGCGCTTACCGAAAGAGATTATGCGGCAATTTACTTTTCTTCCGGCACAACCGGTTTTCCGAAAGCTATTTTACATAAACACCGTTCACTGGTGCACGCGGCACTTACCGAGCAAAACCACCATTCACAAACACATGAGGATGTATTTCTGTGCATTCCCCCGCTGTATCACACCGGTGCAAAAATGCACTGGTTCGGTTCTTTCCTTGTAGGCGGCAAAGCGGTATTGCTTAAAGGTGTTAAGCCGGAGTGGATTATTAAAGCGGTTTCGGATGAAAAATGCACCATTGTCTGGTTACTTGTACCGTGGGCGCAGGATATTTTGGATGCGATTGAATCCGGTAAAATTAATTTAGACCACTATGAGCTTTCACAATGGAGACTCATGCATATCGGCGCACAACCTGTTCCGCCTTCACTTATTAAGCGTTGGTTAAAGGTATTTCCGCATCATCAGTATGATACAAATTACGGCTTGAGTGAATCCATCGGCCCCGGTTGTGTTCACCTCGGCGTGGAAAACACACATAAAGTTGGAGCTATCGGCAAAGCAGGTTTCGGTTGGAAAACCGCTATTGCGGATGAAAACGGACAACCTGTTGCGCGCGGAGAAGTCGGCGAACTCTGTGTGAAGGGCCCCGGTGTGATGACCTGCTATTATAAAGATGAAGAAGCTACAGCCGCCATGCTTAAAAACGGTTGGCTCTTCACCGGCGATATGGCAATGGAAGATGAGGATGGCTTCATTTATCTTGTTGACCGCAAAAAAGATGTTATTATTACCGGCGGCGAAAACCTCTACCCTGTGCAGATTGAGGATTATCTGCGCAAGAATGATGCGATTAAGGATGTTGCCGTTATCGGTCTGCCGGATGCGCGACTCGGTGAAATTGCAGCCGCTATTATTCAAGTGAAAGAGGACCATACGCTTACCGAAGAGGATGTGAACAAATTCTGTCTCGGTCTGCCGCGCTATAAAAGACCGCGCAAAATCATTTTTGCAGATGTACCGAGAAATCCGACCGGCAAGATTGAAAAGCCGAAGCTTAGAGAACTGTACTGCGGCGGCAGCGTGGTTGCCAAAGAAATTAATAACTGATTATCTTAATCTAAGCGTTTATTAATGATTTTAGAATACTCATAGAAAGAAGATAGAAGATGAAAAAATTATTACTTGGAAACGCCGCCGTTGCCAGAGGCGCATACGAAGCCGGCGTGAATGTAGTTTCCTCTTACCCCGGTACACCGAGTACCGAAATCACGGAGGAAATCGCAAAATATGATGAAGTTTATTCGGAATGGGCTCCGAATGAAAAGGTCGCTGCTGAGGTCGCCATCGGCGCATCTATTGCAGGCGGCAGAGCAATGAGCTGCTGCAAGCATGTCGGTTTAAATGTTATGGCTGACCCGGTATTCACGGTCAGTTACATCGGCGTAAACGGCGGTCTTGTATTCTGTGTAGCAGATGACCCCGGTATGCACTCCTCGCAAAATGAGCAGGATTCCAGGCACTATGCGCGCGCTTCAAAGGTGATGATGCTTGAGCCTGCCGATTCCGCCGAGTGTAAGGAGTATACAAAGCGTGCATTTGCGCTTTCCGAAGAGTATGATACACCTGTTTTCTTGCGCCTTTCCACAAGGGTTTCTCACTCACAGAGCTTAGTAGAGTTGTGTGAGCGAGAGGATGTTGCTGTTAAGGAGTATCAAAAGGATATTGCAAAAAATGTTATGATGCCCGGCAACGCTATTAAAAAGCATGTTATTGTTGAGCAACGAGAAAAGGATTTAAGAGCCTTTGCGGAAACCACCGATTTAAACACAGTGGAAGATAACGGTGCAAAAATCGGCGTTATTACCGCAGGTATTGCCTATATGTATGCCAAAGAAGCCTTGGGCACACAGGCAAACTTTTTAAAACTGGGCATGGTCTATCCGCTGCCTACTCAGTTAATTAAAGACTTTGCTTCAAAATGTGATAAAGTCTATGTAATCGAAGAATTAGACCCGATTTTAGAGGATTATTGCAAATCTATCGGCGTTGAAGTTATCGGCAAAGAAAAATTCACTCTCTTGGGCGAATATACGCCGGCAATGATTGCAAAAGCGGTTCTTGGTGAGGATGCACCGGCAAGCGCTTCTATCGAAGCAATTCCGGCAAGACCTCCCGTTATGTGTCCCGGCTGTCCCCACAGAGGTACTTTTTATGTGCTTAAAAAGTTAGGTCTCACTGTGTCCGGTGACATCGGCTGCTATACTCTCGGTACGGTAGCACCGCTGCAAAGTGTGGATACGACCATTTGCATGGGCGCATCTGTATCTGCGGCACTCGGCATGTCCAAAGTAAAGGGTAAAGAATTTAATAATAAATTGGTTTCCGTAATCGGCGACTCCACCTTTATGCACTCCGGCATTACCGGTTTAATCGATATTGTGTATAACAAGGGAGCCAATACTGTTATCATTTTAGATAATTCCATCACCGGAATGACCGGTCACCAGGATAACCCTACAACCGGTAAAACTATTAAAGGTGAAGCAACTAAGCAGGTGAATTTGATTAAACTTGCCGAGGCGGTCGGTGTTGAGCACATTGTGGTTGCAGACCCCTTTGATGTGAAAAACTTTGAAGCAGTAGTTAAAGAAGAAGTCAATCGCGATGAACCGAGCGTGATTATCGCGCAAAGACCTTGTGCGCTATTAAAAGGTGTTAAATACGAAGGCAAATGCCACATTTCCGATGCATGCAAAAAATGTAAAGTATGCATGAAGCTCGGCTGTCCCGCTATTTCTTTGAAAGGCGATGCGGTTGAGATTGATGCTACGCAGTGTAACGGCTGCGGTCTTTGCATGAATGTTTGCCCGTTTAAAGCAATTAAAAAGTGTGAAAACTGAGTTTTCACACAGAGAATAGAGAAGAGAGAAAAGTGAAAAATGATTGGCGGGACACCCGCACCCGTTCCGCTATGCTCTATTAACCGTTTTTTCTTACTCTATACTTGAATTTAACTATTTA
>JAFWGH010000099.1 GCA_017512465.1 Clostridia bacterium | reverse complement strand
ATATATAATAATGGAAACAATCATAATAGGGGGAGTATATGTCTATTCGTTGGCGCAATCGCTTGAGTGTGGGTGCATTTTTGTTTGCTTTTTTTGTGCTGGGCTCACTATCTAATGTTACTTGGAATGAACCTGTCGGGTTGACAGGGACCATGGTGTTCTCCTCTTTGTTTATGGTGTGGACCGTTAGCATTCGTTATCGCATTATTGACCGAAGAGAAAAGCGGTATTTTGTCTTGCTCGGCAGCTCCATGGTGCTGTGGATGGTTGAAAGGGCGGTTAAATTTTCTCACTTTTTGAATCATGAGTGGCTGGAGCGGCATTTGTGGTATGCTTACTATATTCCGATTATTTTGATGCCGCTTTTAAGCCTGATGATTGCGTTATGCTTGGGAAAAACAGAGAATGAGCGCACCCATGAGAAATGGAAACTGTTATATATACCGGCACTGTTACTGATTGCGGGGATACTCACTAATGATCGCCATCAACTCGCTTTTCGCTTTAACCCCGGATTTGATAATTGGGCGAATGATTATTCCTATGGTGTTTTGTATGTGATTACGCTTATTTGGATTGTAGGATGTGTGCTCATTTCCTTGCTGCTTACCGTGCGCTTTTCAAGCGTGAGCGGCAGCAAAAAGCGCGGATTCATTCCTTTGGCGGTGATTTTGGTTTCACTTGTCGGTGTGGGTATATATGTTTTTACGGACTTTCGCTATACAAGAATTATGAATGTAGCGGAACTGTTTTGCTTTTGTGTGATTGCTTTTTGGGAATCGTGCTTACAAACCGGGCTCATTCCTTCCAATACCGGCTACGATTTGCTGTTTAAGAAAACACATCTTTCGGCTGCCATAAAAGACAGTACGGGCAAAGTGGTCTATCAAACCTCGGTTGCGAAAGCACGGGGTGTTTATATTCCGCACAGCAAAGCGATTGCGGGCGGTGAAATCGATTGGTTTGAAGATGTTACGGTTGTCGCAGAGCAAAAAAAGCAGCTTGAAGATGCCAATATGCGCCTGAGCAAAAGCGCGCAGTTGCTTGAAGAAGAAAACAAGTTAAAAGAGGAGCGCACCGGCATTGCCGAACAAAAGCGCATTTATGATAAAATGAATGCTTCGTTTATTCCGCAAACACAGCGTATTCGCCGCTTGGTTGCCGAAGCACAGCAGAGCGAAGAGGCATGGAAAAGGAACATGCCCCTGGTATGTGTGATCGGTGCTTTCATCAAGCGCAAGTCAAACCTTATATTGCTCGCTTCCGAATGCGAAACCGTTTCTCTTGCCGAGCTCGGCTTGGCATTTAAGGAATCTCTTTCTTATCTAAAAAGAATTGGTGTCACAAGCAGCATGAGTGAAATCCCCGATATTATGCTTCCTGCCGCCAAAATTTTGTATGCATATGATGAGCTTGAAATGTTAATCGAGCGCAAAATGCCAAATATCCGCCACATTGAAATTCATATTGTGGATAAAGAAGCTTCGGTTTTATTTGATATTATGTTTGATGATACCCCGCTCAATTACGAAATTGAAAAGGGGGTAAATACATGAACACAATTTTTTACAACCCGACAATCAGGGGGCTGTTATCTCTTTGGTTACTCTTTATTTGTCTTGCCATTGTTTGGGCTATTGTGCGCCTGTGGCAGCAAAAGCGCTACCGTCTGCTCATACCTGCGGTATTGTTTTTCTTAGGGTGTGATGTGTATTGGCAGTATTTGAATGCTTACAGTTTCTATGTGGGCTACAATGCGGAATACTATAAAATCGACTATGCGCCGATTTGGAGCATAGTGCTTGCAAATACCGTTTTAACAATCATTTCTTTGCTGCTGATTGTGCATATTATTCGGTGGCAAAAAAAACATATTTCCGCCGTGTCTGTCAAAGAAGGCTTTGATACTTTGAGTGCGGGTATATGCTTTTATGAAAAAGGCGGCAGGATTTACCTTGTCAATCGCGCCATGCACGCGCTGACAAACTCACTTGTCGGAAAGCGCTTGAGCAACGGGGAAAACCTGTGGAGTATGCTCAAACAGGCAAGCTTGCCGCTCGAGCAGGAAAACAAAGCGGTGGTGCGCATCGCCGATAAAACCTATGCTTTTATAAGGTATCAAGATATGGTCGGCGGGCAGGAATTATACGAAATTATTGCAGCCGATATCACAAAAGAAGCGGAACAAAACCGCCAATTGGAGGAAAAAAACGAACAATTGCAGCGCTTGAATATGCTTTTGCAGGAGCACAACAAAAACCTTGCGGAAGCGGTGCGTGAAAGAAAAATATTGCAAAGCAAAGCCCGGATTCATGATGATATGAATGTGCTGTTAATCAAAACGATGCACAGCACGCAAAACTATAATGCTAAAGAAGCGGCAGAGGTCGCCGCACTGTGGAACAGCAATATTTTGGAACTGCAAAAGGACACAACACCGTATCAAAAGAATCCGCTCGATACCATTCATACACTGGCGGATTCCTTGGGCATTACCTTGGTGTTTGAAGGGGATTTGCCGCAGGATACCGCGTGCCTTCGCTTATTCATCGCGAGTGTGAGTGAGTGTATCGTGAATGCGATTCGTCATGCCGGGGCGCAAACCGTTTTTGTCACATCGGATGAAACCGGTTTTACCGTTACGAATGATGGAAATCCGCCGAAGGGCAATATTACCGAGGGAGGCGGTATTACAAACCTGCGCAAAAGAGCACAAAAAATCGGTGCCGATATTGAGATACAAAGCTTGCCGGTTTATAAACTGACAATTACTTATTAAAACCGGCAACAGGTGCTGCCGACCGCTGACTGCTTACTGCTTAAAATAATCATCCTCGGTGCAGATTGCACCGAGGATGATTATTTTATTTACCAATTTTCATCACAAATCCCGATTTGCGCGCCTCAACGGCAAGCTCCGTGCGGTTTTGAAATCCTGTTTTTAATAGGATTTTTTTAATATGAAAGCGCACCGTTTCTTCGCTGATAATCAGTGTATCGGCAATGTCTTTGTTGGAAGCGCCGGTTGTTAATTCTCTTAAAACATCAATTTCGCGCCGTGAAAAGTCATAGCTGTATGCTTTGCCGATTTTCACCTCCGGCGTTGTATCGGGATAAATGCTTTCACCCTCCATGGTTCTGTCCATCACGGAGAGCAACTCTTTGCTTGTGCGCTTATACCAAAAGCTGTCCACCCCGATGTTTCTTGCTCTTTCCAACCACGAGGCTTCAGGAATGGAGGTGATAATGATGACCTTGATTTCCGGATGTGAGCGCTTTATTTCTTCCGCAGCATCGAGTCCGCTCGCTTCATATTCTGTGAGTACATCCATCAGCACCAAATCCACATTTCCCAAAGAGCAAAGAGAAGAAGCAATATCGGCATTTTTAGCGGTGTTGACTACGGTGTAGTTTTCCGCGCCGTCAACCGCTTCTATCAACATTTCAAGCACCAAATCAAGGTCTTCTACAATTAATACATTTGTCATCACTTTTTGTCCTTATTATATATCTAAAAATAAACTTTTCATATCTTAAGTAATATTGTATATAAATTTATTTAAAATGCAAACTACCCAAACGGGTAGTTTTTGTGTTTTATTCGCATACTAAACAAATATTGTCCACAAATAAAAGTTTTTTGGGCATATTTTCAAAAAACTACCCTTTTGGGTGATAGGCACAGATTTTCTTTTTTTATATAATTAGATTAACAATATATTAATTAACTTTTTGCAAAGGAGGAAAATTATGAAACACTTTTTGAAACGGTCAACGAGTTTTCTGCTGGCGATAATTATGCTCGTTTCCGTTCTCACCGGTCCGGTAGTGGCGCTAATGAGCGGTCTTGTCAACTCATTCAAGCCTACTGCGAAGGGCAACGGTGAATCCATGGTGATTGATTTTGATTATGCGGATACAGTTACGACATCGGCAGATGAAGCAAAATCGCAAATCATTGATTATCGCTCTGCCGATGCAACAGATGCGGAGAGTTGGCAGCAACTCTACTCAAATTACCAATGGAAGCATGTTGGCAGAAGGGATGTCTTTTACAAATCCGCTGCCGATAAATTGGAGGATTTTGAGGATTATGCAGGCTCCGTGGAAGAAGGTTGGGATTCATTTATTGATTGGGTCGGCAATAACGACACAAGATATAAAAAATCCGTTAAACTTTGGAAATATTATGAAAACCGCGTAGGGTATCATGTGACCGATACGGCTTTTAATGAACTTAAACCTGCGTTGGAATCCACTGCAGATTCGGACAAATATATTGTTCTTGATACGGATTTCACATTTAATAATCTTTGGTATCTTCCGGAATCAATAAAGATAACATCCCCGAAGGTACTTGATTTAAACGGTCACAGTATTTATCTCAATGATATCACAAATCGTGCATTTTCATCGGCACGCCAGAATGACCATGAGTATGCACATTATTCCAAGATGTTTGATATTTTGAATAACGGTTCTCTCACGATTATCGACTCCAGTCAAATCAGTGCGGACAGTACAGGCAGTGGAGGAATATATACCAATAATTATATGACCGATGTATTTGCCTCGCAATATAACTACTATACTTCGCGCGATATCTTTTGGGTAGATAGTGGCGGAGAACTTGTTATTTACGGCGGTACTTACCAAGCCGGTCGGTACAAACACCAAAGAGAAGCGGCTTTAACATGGGATGAAGTGAAAAAAGTTGCAGGCGCTGCGGTTAACCTTGGTGTAAATATATCCGAGTATGCCTATGGTATTAAAGGTGCACAAGCGGCACTGCAGGATAAAGTGGAAAGTTATGCACAAGAAGCGGTGAACGGTTCCGCGGAACCGGGTATCAGCAGTTCGAAAATGCCGGCATCGGAAGGGGGGTCCACAGTTAAAAAAGATGGTTCTAACGGTGTAAAAGAGGAAAAGGTTGATACGCCAAAGGACGCTGTATCCCGTGTTCAGGCTGTAGGCGAAAAAACAGCTTATAAAAATGCCGTTATTGATGAGCAGAATGCTGCCGGAGGTGCACAGAAGCCCAAAGAAGACAATAAAGCAAATAACGACAAGAGCGCAAAAGCCGAAAATGAAAAGGGTAAAGATGTACAAAATCCCGATAAACCCAAAGATGGCAAGAATGTAACACTCAATAACTTGGAAAAGAATATCACGGATGCAGCTCTTGATAAAGGCAAACTTTCTGCCATGGCAGAAAGTGCGATAGACTTTGCAAATGCGGTTGCAGACTTATTTACCTCGAAGGGTCCGCGCCTTGTACAATCTACGCTCGGAACGGTTGTTCGAGTCGGCAATGGCGGTACATTTGTATCATACGGCGGCGACTATATCGGAACCGGTTCCACTGCGAATACACGCAATGCGGTTGTAGAAGTGGTCGAACAAATGGGTTCATTTAATAATCATTTTGCAAAAAGCGGATTAAATAATAAATTTAATGGCGGTCTTGCATATATTTACGGCGGTGACTTTGAAGCACAAACCGGCGCAAATGTCTTTAATATTGTAAAAGCGAATGACAGTGATATCAAAGGACATTACCAAACTGTGCAAAATGCTTCCGGTGAGTGGTCGGATGAGTCTGTCACAATATATAAGAGTGAAGTGTTTGGCGGCTATCCCATAGGAGTTTATGATGATAAGCCGATTAGTACCCGTAGTATTACCGTGCGCGGCGGTAACTTTAACTGTTCCGCCGAAATATCCATGGCAGGGCTGTGGACAGATGGTAAGGTTACCATGTTCCCCGGAACGCCCGGAAGTGTAAACCTCGGCATTGAGTCTTACGGTAAAGACTTTATTAAAGACGGTAGAATTCAAATTCGCGATACTTACGGTGATGGCGCATTGGTGCTCATGGATGAAACGAAAGATGAGAATGAGCAAATTCACCATTATCGTTTGTTCTGCAGCGAATTGGAACTGCGTTATAACAGAAACCTGCAAGTGTATCCCGGCAGTCCCGAGGCGAATACCACACATTCTTTCCGTTTGGTGTCCACTAAGGGAGAGCGCAACGGGGACAACACGCTCAAAGATTTGAAAAAGAATTGGACAAATGATGAAAACGGCAGTGAGCGCAACTCTGTTTTTGCCGATAATGAACAATACTTTGAATTGCCGATTAATCCAAACGGTTTAACGGCAAAATCAACGACCGGTCACTATTATATTATTCCCTCCACATCGGAATTGAGTGATGATGTTTACGGTGAAAACCTGGACAGCATCAATCTGTGGTATTATTCAACACCCTTGGATACGGATGGTAATAAGATAGAAACATTTGATATTTATAATTACTATCGTGATATGAAAGTGACTTATGATGATGGTGTTAAGGATAGAACATATAACGAGAGACGACAGCCTGTTTATTTCTATGCGCCTGATTCTGATGGCAGATACCAAATTGTTACGGAAAGAATGACATGCAATAAGTATCTTTCTAACCTTAAATGGTTCCACTATAAAGTGTACCGCGTCGACCCGCTCAGCCGTGAAAATATTAGCGAGAGTAATCGTTACGGTAAAGATGTGCCGCTTGCCGATATTGTTTACGGTGCCAGAACGGATAGTTTGAAATGCATGTTACCCCTCACGGAACTTGAAGAGTATATGAAAACAAAATGGACAGACGAGGAAGGAAATCAACAATTTAAAGGTTTTCAACCCGGTGAAATGTACCGCGTAGTATTCAGTATAGATGAGAGCCTGAGTTACAACTATAGCGCCACCGCCGGTTTTTATAATAAACTTGATACGGCATCCATGACATCGAGTGTGCTCTTTACCTGTTCGGATGAAAAAACGGAAATTAAAAAGAATCCGGATACCGGTAAGACAGAGCGCGATTACACACCACTGCAGTGGAAAGTGGAACCGGCAGCCGGCGAAAGAGCAAAAATCAATATTGTTAACGGAAAAGCCGGACAGACCGATGTCTACGGAAAAAAGATTTTTGATGTATACTATCAGTGGTATGAAGTAGACGACAGCGGGCAGGAAACACTTCTCGCCGGAACAAATCAAATATATACAGGCAACAGCACGGAAGAACTATCCATGCAGACGATTGCCAATATTGATTTTGATACCGCTAACAAAGATGGCGGGTATTTGTACAAGAATACAATTGACCCTGCATTGTATGATGAAGCGTATAATACCGATGTTCAATTAGATGAAAACGGTATGCCGAAAAATACGGACGATTGGACATGCGAGGATTTCCATGCCTATTCTTATTGGTTTATGGGCGATACTCTTGTAAATGAAAAGCTCTTCGGCGGCAGTAGCACGGACCACAGTTTAGCAAGAAATTATCAAAATATCTTTGCAACAAATACCGATTCGTGTTACATTCCCGAAAGTGCAGCCGGCAAGACTATTTATTGTAAGGCAATTGTTGTGAATACATATTGGCCGCTTAATTATGACCATGTACAAGTCTTTACTTCTCATAAAGTGCAGGTGGCAAAAGCGGATTGCAAAGTGCTTGTGGAAGCCTATGACGGTTTTGATGAGTACACCGTTAAAGGCGGGGAAAAATTCACACTTCCGCCGGCAATTGAATCTCCGTATGTCGGAAAAGTTTTTGACAGATGGGAATTCGGACAACCGGGCGACCAAATAACCGTAAATAGTAATGTGAGCATAAAAGCGGTTTGGAAAGAAAAAACTGCCGATACTACACCAAAAGTAATGTTTGAATCCGGCTCCGGCAGCGGTTCAATGGAAACCGTAACGCTCAGTAAAGCCGGTAGTGCTTATAAACTGCCTAAATGTACTTTCAGCGCGCCGTCCAATAAAGTCTTTGAGCGCTGGTATGTTACGGATACAGCCGATAATTTCATCGGATACTATTATCCCGGTGACAGCATTAAGGTAAATAAAGCCATTATTTGTCAGGCTGAGTATTACGGCGGCAGTTTCAGTATTTATCGTGCATTACTTCCGACAGCGGATATGAATGAAGCACGCTATATCAAAAAATGCTCTTTGAACAGTTCCTTTACCTTGCCCGAACTTCCTTCCGATTGGACAAGATATGGGGATACCAAAATGGCGGATAGTTGGAATCTCGGCAAGCCCGGCGAAACCGTTACTTTAACACCGGAAATCGTGAAACAATACGGAAAGGGCAGAGAGATTCTCCTGTATCCCGCATTCCGCGATATTGATTCTTATACAGTGAAATATAATGCCAATGGTGGCAGCTTTATTGATACATACGGCTCAGGCACAACCTATACTGTAGTTGTCAGTGAAGCGGACACCAACCAATCGATTCGCTTAATCAGTGATGACAGTGTGCGCCGCTACGGATATGAGTTTACCGGTTGGTCACTCGGACAACCGGGAGAATCAGTGGAAGTAGAAGGCTCCGTTACCATCAATGCTCAGTGGAAGAAAAATGCCGCTCCTGCAGAAAACTGGGATAGTGATTTTGACTCATCTACAGGTACTTTAACAATTTCAGGTTCCGGTATCATTAGTCCGGATGATGGAAATTATGTGAGTAGTTATATTGACCCGTACGATATCAAACATCTTGTTTTCGAAGGTGATTTTAAAGAAATTAATAAACAATTGGGACCAAAACTTTACGAAGTGCAGAGCATAACACTTCCAAGTAGCCTTGAAAAACTCGGTCCGCAAATTTTTATGAATTGTACTGCATTTACCGCAATTGATATTCCCGCAAAATGTAAGACAATTGGCGCGAACTGTTTCCAGAATTGTTATTCGCTTACAACAGTTACTTTCCATGAAGGCTTACAAAGAATTGGTAAGGATTGCTTCACCGGCTGCGATGAACTGAAAACTTTATCGCTTCCAAAAACAGTTAAACTCATTGGTGCATATGCATTCGGCAGTTTCGGCGACCGTTACCTCGGCGGTTCGCAAACACCTCTTAACGGTTACAGAAGCGGCTGCTACAACTTTGTAGAAGATTTCACTCTCAATGTTAAAGAGAACAGTTTGGGCAAGGAATATGCCGTAAAGTACGGATTAAATTATAATGACGGTAAGTCCAAACCGGCGCCTGTTACAAACAGTTCTATCGGTTACACAGTGGATAGAGCGGCGGGTACGATTACCATTACAGGAACAGGACCGATACCGGATTATAATTACTTTAATGCACCGTGGAATACGGCGCATGCAGATGCGAATTGTCATAAACTGATTATCAGTGAGGGAATCACTTCGGTTGGTAAATATGCTTTTGCAGGAATGTACTTGACAGAGGTTTCTTTCCCGAGTACACTTGAAAAAATTGATGACTATGCTTTTATCGGTTGTGATACGCTCGGTTACGAAAAGGGCATTACTTTCCCGGATAGGCTTGAGAGTATTGGAACAGCGGCATTCCGATATGTCGGTGCAAAAACCATTACCTTCGGTTCCGGCGATTTAAGCATCGGTAATTATGCTTTTTGTGATCGTAAAGTACTTACAATCACCACGGATTCTATTACTCATGTAACAGGCTCTGCATATGCATATGATGTAACAATTCCCGCAAATGTGGTAGAAATCGGCGATTATGCCTTCGGCTATTATTGCCCGTATGATGCTTTTGATGTGAAGTATAATCCGTACACATTGGAAGCGCCCATCAGCAACCTTGGAGGTTTGGATTCACAAGGCGAAGTGAAGAATATGACAATCGTTACCGCAAAAGGCTCTATTGCCGATAATTATGCAGAAGAAAACGGATTTAATATCAGTTATGAAGGCGTTGTCAATTATCTGCTTGTCGGCGATGTGAATTATGACGGTGTGGTAGGCAACGGCGATTTGAAGTATTTTGATTTGGCTTTGGAAGAAGGCGAATGGGTTAAACCCGAATTGAAAGCAGAAACAGCAGATATTAATCGTGATGGTAAGATGGACGAAGGAGACCGAGAGTTATTGCAAATCTGCTTGGAAGACCCGGATGTGTTTAAAGAATACATCTTGCCCATCAGAGTGATTACATAAGGAGGTATCGGTAATGAAAAAAACAATAAAAAGCATAGCGGCATTACTGTTGGCATTGCTGATACTTCTTATGCCCTTAAGTGTTGCGGCAGAGGAAATTACAGAACCCGATTTGTTACTTGAAGCGAGAAGTCTTAATACGGAACTAACGGCGGGGGAAACCGTGAAACTTACTGTTGCTGCGACCGTAAATGAAGGTTATGCCTACGGTTCTGCACGCATTACATGGGATAACGAAGCATTGGAGTTGACTGCGGTGGAATACACCGCACTTGCTCCGAATAATCGCTCTTCGGCTATCAATAACAGCGGAGCATATACGGTTCGCTTCGGCAACAATCTTGCCACGACAGATTTTACAGGCACGGGTGTTTTCTTCACTTTGGTATTTAAAATCACCGAACTTGCTCACGCGAACACCTATAATATTGATATATCAAAACTTAGTGTAGCAAATGCACGCGATAACGAACTGAGAGCCTATGCACTTTCCGGAACCATTACGCTTTCAAGTATTGATGCAGGGTTGGTACTGTCGTTGGAAGATGCAGAGATGGATTTAAAGGAAGAAGATACAGTACGCGTTCCTGTAACGGCAAACAAAAACATCGGTTATCAAAATGCTGCTGTATTAATCAGTTATAATGAGGATGTATTCACTTTAAGTGATGTAGAATACAGTTCCTTTGCTCCGAATAACGGTTCATCAGCCGATAGCACTGCCGGAAACTATATGATTAAAATCGGTACCAAAGATGGTGTTGAGCATTATGGTTTGGGCACTGCTTTTACTTTAGTATTTGCAGCAAAAAGTGGCATTTCAACAGGGTTATATTCTGTTAATCTCAGTGCTGCATATGCGGTGAATGGCTTTGATGAAACGATTCAATGCTCTTTGCATTCCGGTACAATTACTGTATATGACTCAACAGCCATAGAAGATGACCCGTATACACCCCCTGTCACGCCGCCTGATGACCCGGGAACGCCTGATATTCCTCCTGTAATATCAGATTATGATGGTACGGTAGGTGATTGCACATGGCACTTTGATGCTGCCTCGGGTACGCTGACAATTGCCGGTAATGGAGCCATGGCGAATTACGGTAATGCATCTTCCGCACCGTATAAAAAGTTCGGTGATGCCATTCAAAAGGTGTGCATTAACAGTGGTGTTACATCTATTGGTGACTTTGCATTCAGTTGCCTTTCAGGTTTGGAAGAAGTTGATATTGCTTCAACAGTAACCTATATCGGTGAGAGTGCGTTTGAAGACACCTGTTTAACCGATATCTCCGTTTCGCCTTCCGTAACGGAAATAGGCGATTATGCAATCGGCTATTTCATAAACGGAAAAGATGAAAGTGGTGACACGATTCATCAAAAAGTCGGCACAATGACCATTGAGTGTTGGAGTGGAACTGCGGCGCATACATATGCTATTGAAAATAATATCGATGTGAGAATCAGAACTGACATTCTTGCCTCAATTCGTTATATTGTGCCGCAATTTAGCGGTGTAAGCACAACCATCACCATGAAAAGTGATACCGCGGCTTATGATATCGCGGCGGCGGACGGTGTGTTTGCGCTGGATAATGTCGAGAGCGGTGTGTACAGAGTCTATGCGAAGCAGAAAAATACACTCACCGTTTGTCTCGGCGAATATGACACCGGCAGCGGGGAAGTGGTCAATCACGATGATGTTTTACTGCCGCTCGGCGATGTCAATGGGGATGATGTGATAGATGTTGCGGATGTTTCCGTGATGCTTGCCGCGGAAAACTACGCACAGGTAAATGCCGCCATCAACCTCTTTGGTGATACCACCATAACGATTGAAGATATCGGCGTTATACTCAATGAAGCAAATTACGGCAAACGCTCGGTATCTGTAGTTTAAATAATTATACACAACTAACGGGCTTCTCGTGAGAGAAGCCCGTTAATGTGATAGGCACTTAGCGTATTCTATGCTGACCGCCGACCGCTGACTGCTGACTGCTTGAAAAATTTACGGGCTTCTTGCGTGAAGCCCGTAATTTTTTAGATAAGATTTTTAATCACTTGACCGGTTTTAATGTTAAAGGTAAGTCTCTTTATCATATTCCCGTCTTTAATTCTCATGCGAATGATATCATCCGTGATGTATTCGGCGCCGATGATTTTTTCATCTGTTTTCTTAAAGAATTTCTTTAACCACTTCATTTGTGTCTCATCATAATCACCGGCATTGTCGGAAACAAAGAGTACATTACCGCAAAGGTTGTTGATGGTGGCAAGTAAGAGCTTTTGCTCCTTGGTGAATTTGATATTATCGTCTCTCAAGAAGAATACATCCGGGTCATTCATCCAGGCTCTGCCGTTTAAGTGGCGGCGGAAAATGGAGTTGTTAATCGCATTTTGCGCGCTGATGATTTCATTATTGACCAACAAAAATCTGTTATAGAACTCACCGAGGTAGTTTGGTGCAACATCACAGCTGATGCGGCAAGCA
Organism: Clostridia bacterium; assembly: GCA_017512465.1. Classification (GTDB taxonomy): domain Bacteria; phylum Bacillota; class Clostridia; order Oscillospirales; family Acutalibacteraceae; genus RUG714. The sequence continues at coordinate 4,191 of JAFWGH010000099.1, read as the reverse complement.
TCTACAATGCCCAGTGCCGTACCGATCGGTGCGCCGCAGCCTAAGAACAGCTTATCGCCCACACAGTCGCGCAAGAAGCACATGCCGGCATACATGATTTCACCGCGGCACTTGCCGTTTCTGGGTTTAATGCACTGGCTGTACAAGAAGTCGAGCTTGACCATATCGTAGTTCCACTCATTGAGAATCACATCGAAGAAATGGCGAATGTACTCTCTGACCTCTTCATTGAAAATGTCAAAGATATATGCGCCGCCCCAAGCCGGTACACCAATCATGGATTTACCGTTTTCATCTTTAATTAACCAATCGGGATGCTCATGCGCCATGCGGGATTTGATTTGGCAGCTAAAGGGAGCAACCCAAATGCCTGCCTTGTATCCTTTTTCATGGATTTTTTCGGCGATATACGCCATGCCGTTCGGGAATTTTTCGGGACACGGATCTAACCAATCGCCGACAAAGGGCTCGTAACCGTCATCAATTTGGAAAATGGACACTTCGTCTTTTACCGGGTCAAGACCGTTTAAGTCGCGTAAAATGATGTCTTCATTAATATTTTGGAAATAGTTATACCAAGAGGTGTAACCGCTCATTTGACCTTTTTTGGTAGCGGGCATATCCTGCATATCAAAGTATTTATCAAATACTTCATCATAGCTGCCTTCAAAGTATACCACATCAAATACAGTGTAATCTTCCGTAACTACTTTGCCCTCAACATCCTTACAAATTGCAAAGTAATCATCATTCATTTTTACTTTAAAATAAGTAAAACCGGTTTTTTCACTCAAAGAACCCCAGAATTTACAGTCTTCACCATTTCTGATATAGGTGTAGCAGTGAGAATGAAATTCACCGGGAAGCTCTGAATATTCCACAAAGTATTCATCACCTGTCATTTTTGTGATGTGAGAAGTAAGCTTTGAAATATTGGCAAGCTTTAAAGAACTTCTTTGGATATCAAAGTTTTTATATTCTCTTGATGTTGTCCAAGACTGGTAGCCGCCGGCATAGAAATTATCACCGGGTACAAATGCATAATCACTCTCAGCATAAAATGCCTCAAGTTCAAAAGCCTTTTTCGGCTTGAGTACAACAGTGAATCTTTCATCGGTATCCGTTATATCTAACGCATAAAAATCATTTTCCGTTTCATTTGTTGTAACGCTGCCAAATTCTGTTTTGTACTTGATTACAAAATTTCTCTCCATAATGAACTCCTCTTCTACCATATTATGGTAATTATATTTTTATACAAATAACATTTTAGCAGATAAATGAAATTTGTTCAATATTTTTTATAATTTAATCTTCAAAAAAAACTAAATCTATGTTATACTAAGTTAAATAATTCGATATGTATTTTAAAGGACAGTTTTATGAAACAATTTATCACTCATTCTGCTTCGGAAACCACCGCTTTGGGCGAACTCTTTGCAAAAGATTGTCGCCGCGGTGATGTTCTCGCTTTTTTCGGCGGTTTGGGCATGGGTAAAACATCATTTATGAAAGGGCTTGTAAAGGGACTGGGTATCAGTGCCGATGTTACAAGTCCTACTTTTTCGCTTGTAAATGAGTATAAAGGCGAAAAATATACTGTCTATCATTTTGATATGTACCGCATCAGCACTTGGGAGGATTTATACTCTACCGGCTTTTTTGACTACCTTGAAAGTGATGCAATTCTCGCTTGCGAGTGGAGTGAAAATATTGAAAATGCTTTACCTGAGGATGCAGTTTATATTCGCATCCAAAGAGGTGCGCTGGAAAATGACAGAGTGATTGATATCGGAAGAGGGGAAGAATTTTATGAAGATTTTGGCGATTGATTCTTCCGCTATTGCATGTAGTGTAGCTGTGAGTGTAGATGCGCATATTTTAGCGAGTGATTTGGTGCATAACGGTTTAACACATTCCCAAACCTTGATGCCTATGGTAGATAAAGTGCTTCGGCAGGCACAGTGCAGTATTCATGATATAGATTTGTTTGCCGTGACAAACGGCCCCGGCTCCTTTACCGGTGTGCGTATCGGTGTTGCCACGATTAAGGGTCTTGCGTTTGCTGAGAATAAGCCCTGTATTGGTATTTCCACACTCGAAGCCATTGCGGCTAATGCGGATACGCCCGATGCGATTGTCGTAGCATGCATGGATGCCAGACGCTCCCAAATCTATACCGCCACTTTTGAGAGTGTCTCGCTCAACAGATTGAGTGATGATGAAGCGGTTGCTGCCGCAGCTATAGCCGATAGAGTGCGTGCGTATGAAAAACCGGTCTATTTGAGCGGAGACGGTGCTTCACTTACCTATGACATATTAAAGGATACATGCGATAATGTATCGTTATTACCGGAGAATAAACGCTTTCAAAATGCTGAAAAAGTGTGTCAGCTGGCGTTTTTAAATGCGCAAAATGCGATAGATTCCGCTTTGCTGGTGCCGACTTATTTAAGACCCTCACAAGCGGAAAGAGAACTTAAAAAGAGAAAGGAAATGAAAGTATGATAGCTATCGGAGCAGACCACGGCGGATATGAATTAAAGGAAGCTGTGAAAAAACATTTAGATGAGAGAAAGATTGCTTATAAAGATTTCGGGACCTTTAGCGGTGAAGCGGTGGATTATCCGATTATCGCCAAACAAGTGGGAGAAGCGGTAGCAAAGAATGAAGTTGAATGCGGTATTCTCGTTTGCGGTACCGGTATCGGCATGTCGATTGCGGCAAATAAGGTAAAGGGAATTAGAGCGGCTTGCTGTTCAGATACTTTTAGCGCCAGGTTTACAAAAATGCATAATGACACAAATGTGCTTTGCTTTGGCGGCAGAGTATTGGGCGCAGGACTTGCGCTCGATATTGTGGATGCCTATTTAGATGCCTCTTTTGAAGGCGGCAGACATGAAAAAAGAGTCAATATGATTATGGATATTGAAAACAATTAAGGTGTTTTAATTTTAAAGAATAATCAAAATTTATACGAATTTTGAAAGTTCAATAGATATGTAATATTATTGGAGGTATAAAATAATGGCTAATGTAACAATTTTTGACCACCCGTTAATTCAACACAAACTCGCTATTTTAAGAGATGTTAAGACAGGTACAAATCAATTTCGTTCGCTCATCAGTGAAATAGCTAATCTTATGTGCTATGAAGCGACAAGAGATTTGCCGCTTGAGAATGTAGATGTGCAAACGCCCATGGGCATTTGCCACGCAAAAATGGTAAAGGGCAGAAAGCTTGCTGTTGTACCGATTTTGCGCGCAGGCCTTGGTATGGTGGATGGTGTACTCAATCTCGTTCCGGCAGCAAAGGTTGGTCATATCGGTTTGTATAGAGACCCCGAAACTGCACAACCGGTTGAGTATTATTGTAAAGTCCCGGCAGATATCGATGAGAGAGAAGTCATTGTCCTTGACCCGATGCTTGCTACCGGCGGCTCCGCGGCAGATGCTATTACCATGCTCAAAGAAAAGGGTGCCAAGTGCATTAAATTTATGGGAATTATCGCTGCTCCGGAAGGGTTGAAAGCATTACAGGATGCGCATCCCGATGTAGATATTTATTGCGCTGCATTAGATGATTGTTTAAATGATCATAAATATATTATCCCGGGTCTCGGCGATGCCGGCGACAGAATTTTCGGCACGAAATAATACAAATATAGACTATATAAATTGAAGAAAAAGGAGAATAAAAATGAGCAAGAACAAATGGACGAGAATCATCGCTGCAGCCTTCATCTGCTTTATGCTGATTTCTTTCACCGCTTGCGGTAATTCTTCTAAAAAAGAGGATTCCGCAACTGCTTCGGCTGAATCGAGCACTTCTTCATCTGAACAGACAACTGCTGTGCAGCAGGATTCTGCAATTGACAGTGCCATTATTGGTGAATGGGAATATGAAAACGGCGGCTATACCTATAACTTTAAAGAAGACGGTTCAGGTACCTACGACACCGGCGGAACAGTGATGAAGTTTACTTATACTGCAGATGGCAGCAAGGTAAGCATCACCTATGAAGGAAACACCGCGCCTTTGGTATTGAATTATGAAATTAACGGCAATAAACTCAGTGTGAAGGATTCCAATGGCAACGATACCTTTTATATAAAAAAATAGTTTTTAAATGAAACCCGCTTCCTCGTGAAGCGGGGATTTTTTCGTTTCTTCGCGCAAAATTTACAATT
>JAFWGH010000098.1 GCA_017512465.1 Clostridia bacterium | reverse complement strand
TTATGCCCTTTGGCAGGAATGGTTTCCGTGTAGGTACCGCTACAGCCCTTGGCGGTACAGTGATAAGTCTTAATACCGGTTTCGGTACAGGTTTCCGGAGTGGTTACCGTACCGTCATCCCATGTGTGGGTGGATGTGTTCCGGTACGTACAGCCCGAGGTGGTACAGCTGTAGTAGTGGGTGTTGGTTTTGCCGTTACCGTTGCTGGTATAGCTCGGGTCGGCAGGATAGGTATGCGCCGCAGTATCGGTGGCACCGCATCTTGAGCAGGTGCGGATATGCTCTGTGCCGCTGTGAGGACCCCAACCGCCCCAGCTGTGACCAAGCGCCGGGCGGTCATTGACAGCCTTTGTCGCAGTGGCACCATCGCCGAAGGGCGAGGTTGCCGTGTAGGTAGTTGTGCCGACAGCTGTACAGGTTTCGTTGGTTGTAATCGCACTTGTGATACCGCTGCCTAAACTCACCGAACCGGTTTGTATATGCTTACAGCCGGTGGTACTGCACTGCCTTGTTGCCGTTGCGCTCTTGCCGTCATCCGCCCAACTAAAGGTAGTTGCGCCGTAAGAGTGGTTAAACTGCGCCGAATACCCGCAAGTCGAAGTAGTACAGGTTCCGGTATGCTTGGTGTGGTAGTTTGCATGCGAACTGGCAAGCTCGGTGTAGTTGTAACTATGATTCCCATTGCTGGAATACGACATATCAAATGTTTTATCAGCCGTAATCTTGGTCGGGTTGTAGGAACCTCCCGAGTGGTGCTGCGAAGAATCATAGTATTTGGTAACACCGGTTGCTCCGCTGGGTGCACTCGGCGTTTGGTTATAGTAAGCGCTCGAGGTGGTGCTGCCGGACCAGGTAGTGGAAGCATCACCATCTGTATGCCATCTCCAGGTAACGGTATAACTCGGGTTGGTTGCCCTAATGGTACAGGTTCTGTTGGTGGAGCTACCCTTACTTTGTTTCAAGACAGTGTCGCCGTACTTTACGCCGATGGTAGCAGTGGTATACCACGGGTCTGCCGTTGCCATGGCAGAGGAACTGACCGCAATGTTTTGACCGGAAACGGAGTAACCGGTACCGGAAACCACATAGGTGGAAGAGGACTGGTTGTACCACTCGACACCGTATTGGTCATAAATTGTGCCCTTTGTAATGGTAGAGGTTGCCGTTCCGCTTGTCGGCACGGTCACATTGGTGCCGGAAAGGCTATTCATATACTGCGGGCTCGGGTAATTGCTCGCTGCACAATTTGCGGAACCGGTGGTTTTATCCGAGTGAACCCAAAGGTCATTATGTGAAATTTCCATTTCACTCGTTTTCATAATTTCTTTGCCATCGACCGTAACACTAAGATAACCCTTCCAATTACGGAAACCGCCGGCGTCAATATCAATTTTTGCATACACCGAAATGGGGAAATAGCCGGCTTCTGTAGTAAATGGTTTCGACTCAGTGCTTCCTGCTTGCACAGAACTGGTGTAGCCGGTTATTTCGATGGTTTTCTCGTCATTATCGTTACCGTTTTTATTGCGGGTAACGACATAGACTCTGGCACCCGCATTATCGTCGCAATCGCAAGTGTCAGTGGTCTGCATGGTAGCCGTGCCGCTGTAAGTGCCGGCAGCGGCATTTACCTCGGTTGAGGTCGGCTGCGCAAACACCCAACAGGAAACGAGAAGGACCACTACCAACAGTAGTGCCAATTCTCTCTTAATGAATGATTTAGCCTTCATATAGAAAGCCCCCTTTCGCGGTTTTTGACAAAGGTATTATTCAAATACTTCTATACAAGTTTATTATATAATGGACAGGGAGAAAATGGAATTGTATGAAGATGAGAAATTTTTGCAAAGTTTTTGTATAAAATATATAAAATTGCACAAAAAAATGGTAAAACTTTTAATTAACTTTGTTACATAATTAGAATCTGTCACGCAAAGCGAAGCCTGCTGCTTAAAGTGCAAGATATTGTACTCTAAACAGCAGGCTTTACTACTATTTGTATGTGCAGAAAAAATAGTCTATAGTATTTTTTTTACCTTTTTTATCACTGCACTATCCGGATTTTGGCACACATATAAGTAAGCGCAACAAAGCACATAAATGAACCAAAAGCTAATCGAAAAGGTGTGGAATAATTCATCCACGCTATCAGCTGCATAGTGCCAAATCGTATTAGCCAATATAAGCGTATTGAAAAAAACAAGCCACACTAACATGCTTTCTGAATATGCTTGCTCTTTTTTCTTTTTCGCAGCTTTTTTTTCAGGCAACAATACTGCCAGCCCGGCAAATACCAAGCACAGCCCGGCAAGCGCTGCAAAGGGCACCTGCTTTACAGAAAACGGCAACAGCCCATAATGATTGACTTTGGTGACATTTGCCATTACCCCGAGAATGGCGGCAAAGAGGTTGATGCCGACAACCGCCGCTTTATCCTTAATTTGCGCGCCCTCTGCCCATTTTAGCAGCCACAAACAGCACACCAGCGGCAGCACAAGAAAGCACTGCGCGCACTCCCACAGAGTGCCGACTGCCTGTAGTAATAGTATCATTATAAAGTTTATTTTTTTGTTATTGATTACTAATAATTGAACAACACTTGTCAGCGCACAAAACGGAAACATAAATTCGCGAAACGAATTCACGGAAAAGTCTGCCACATATGCTTGCGTTGTAAGAATGCAATAAAGAAAAATGAGCGCAAGAAAATAGCACCCTAAAAGGATAGCGGTTTTCTTTTTACTGTTTTGCGGTTGGTTTTTCATAAAAAACTCCTAATGTAGAAATACAAAATGAAAGTTCAATTCATTGACCGACTTATTTATATGGGTCAAAGAAAGTAATGGCATAAATCAAGTAATAGATCAGCACCTCGCGGCTGCCGATAAACCGCGGCAACAAAGCCTTTATGACATTGGTTTCCTTTTCTTTAAACAAAACATAGAAAAACAAGGTAAACTGAATTAAAAATGCATGTGTCAAAAACCTTGATACATCCGGTGAGAACAAAGCGCCTAACATGGTAAAAGGAAATTGCACGATGCACAAACAACAGGTGATTTTTTGCAGTCTGCTACCCTCTTTTATCTTCCTTACCCAATACTTTACAAAGAGTGCATACAGCGGCGCAAGCAACCCCGCCAAGAAGAAAAAGCGCAACCTAAATCCACGAGCGGCGTCATACATATCCATTGTTTTTTTGAACTGTGCATATACGCCGTTAATGATTTGAGCAAAGGCGCCTGTTCCCGTCAGTAACGGCACGCTTCTCGCCCTTTCAAAGGAAATATTTCCTTCTTCATAATACTTATACAAAGCATCATCATAATAGATGCGATATATTTCATCAAATGATAGTGTTCTTTTTTGCTGTTCTCGGTGGAAAGCATCAAATGAGTAAGTCAGATTATTCTGCTCATGCGTAATAAAATACACTGTTAAAACCAGCGATAACACAAGGCTGCATGCAAATACGATGAGAAAGCCTCTCTTTTCTTTTTTATCTTCAGCCGTTGCGATACGAAAGAGCAATATGAGTGAATACAGTATCAGATAACTCAAAAAACACGAGAAATGCACTAAGATAGAAAGCGCAAATATCAGTGGAATAAGATACTTCAAGTATTTATTGCTCACCAAAAGCATAAACAGCGCCGATAGCGGTAACCAATAAAAATCCAATATACCCAACTGATAGGTAAAAATCGAAAAGGTGCAAGGACCGGAAAGGTAAAAAATAATCAGCACCAATAGTGTATTTCTTTGGCTCTGTGTCGGCTGAGTCACAACCATTTTTGCCAGCAGCAAAGCAACACATGCAAAAAACAGCATTACCAATATTGTCAAGTAAACATTCAGTTGTTCCAAGTACACATCTTTAAAAAATAAATGATAAACAGCTCCCGGCAGCAACTTAGTGACAAAACCAAAGCTGTAATCAAAAATATGATAAGTATAGGTAATGATATTTGCCGACCAGAGCTTAAAATGATTAATGACAATAAAATTGTACAGCACTAAAAAGCCGAAAAAGAACAGTGCATATCGGAGCAAATCTTTATTCTGTTTTTGCTGCAAGTGTTTCATATTAATAATGAATCCTTTTCTTTTCCATAATTTGCACACCACCGCCTGTGTCGGCAGCTTTTAAAGCACTCGAACAAAGTATCGCGCCAAAGCATAACATTACCGAGAATATCAGCCACCCAAAGCGCGCGAGCAGCGCGGTTGAAAGCGCCTCGTACCCGCACTGCGAAATGCGCGGCAAAAAGCCCGCAAAGCCTTCTATTAAGCCGGCGGCGCCCATCACGACCCCTGTCCAAAACATGCGGCGCGGCAATACCGGCGGAGAAGCCGCAATCCAGCTGAGCGCCAATTCAAAATACTTTTTGATTGTAAAATTTGACTGACCGGCATTGCGCTTATCTTGCGTATAGTAGAGCAGTTTTCTGTTTTTAACATTGCGGTTGAGAATGTCGCGCAAAAAAGGCTCGCTGCGCTCATTGGCTTTGAGCGCGGCTTTTAAGCGCTTATCTATTAATTCAAAATCAGTTGCATGCGGAATGAGTTTCATCCCGAACACCACATTCATGGTAAGGTAAAACATGGTGCGCACACCGTACATCAGCTTATTCTCGCGGCTTTTGCTCTTGACACCGAAGACCACATCGTGCCCGTGTTCCCACGCGCTGACAAAATCGGGGATTAATTCGGGCGGGTTTTGCAAGTCCGCATGCAGCAACACCGCACAGTCCCCTTTTGCCTGCTCCACGGCATAAAAGATTGTTTTGTTGTAGCCATAATTCTTTTGGAAGAAAACAGCTTTACAGCGCGCATCTTTCCCGCACAGGGTTTCAATGATTTCGCGCGAGGAATCCGTAGAACCATCATCAAAAAAGACAAGTTCCGTTTCATACTGTTTCAGCGCATCCATCACTTTTGCCGTGCGCTCATACAACTGCTGCAGGCACTCCTGCTCATTGTAGACCGGCACAACGATGCTGATTTTCTTTTTTCTAACTTCTACACTCATTTTTATTACGCTTTTCTCTCTTATCATTTTAAGCCGTATTTTTTTCTCACCCGCGGATACATATGGGCAAACCAAAAAATGTAGCAAAAATTTCCGAAGGCACTAAAGCCATCTACAAGAAACGAAATGATACCTTTTTGTGTGATGGCGCGCCAACCGCTTAACACCGTGTCTTTAGCAAAGGTAAAAGGCTTTTTTTTCTCAATAGCATTTTTATTGGAAAAACTATTCCACACAAAGCGGCTCCTTATCACCCTCAAATCCAATGTCGGCACGGCTGACAAATTTTTACCGACAGAAATGGTGGGAATAACTTTGGCGCACTCTTTAAGAGTGGTAATCGGCTTGTATTTTCCTTGCCCGACTACCTCATCATAAATCGCTGTACCCGGCAATGGCGTTAAGTGAAAGACCGGTGTTAAATGAGCATCTAAATGTTGAATGAGATTGACTGTATCTTTGAGTTGCTCAACTGTTTCATCCGGATAGCCGATAATAAACGAAGCAATATTGGTAATGCCGATATGCTTCAATGCGGCAAACGATGGAATAATCCTATCATAATTAATATTCTTATGAATTTTTTTCATCATTTCTCTTGAGCCGGTTTCGATGCCGAACATGACACCGCGGCAGCCGCACTCGAACATCAGCTCATACTCTTCCTTACTGAACTGGTCCACGCGCGACATAATAAACCAACTGAATTTGAGATTTTCCTCTTTTACCCGCCGGCAAAAATCAAACATTTCTTTTTTATCGGCGCACCACAACTCATCCGAAAAATAGACACCGTCTAATCCGTAATTCTCAATCAAATATTTGATTTCTGCAATCACATAGGCATTCGGGCGCTTGCGAGAGCAAGACTTGTGAAAACTTGTGTTGGTGCAAAAAGTGCAGCTGCACGGGCAGCCTTTGCCGGAATACATATACATCAATCGCTCACAACCGAGATATGGAATGAGATATTTTTCAACATGGATAAGTGAATAATCGGTCATCGGGAACTGTGATAAATCGGCAAACGGTCTGTCTGCATTTCTGCGAAACACGCCGCTTTCACGGTACGCAAGCCCTTTTATGTTTTCAAACTGTGTGGAGCCGCTTTCGAGTGTTTCCAACAATTCCCTAAATGTGTATTCCCCTTCACTGATAATCACGCTGTCGATGCACGTTTCCTTTAAAACCATTTCAGGTTGAATCGTGGGAACTGCGCCGCCCCAGGTGACATAACAGCCGTGCTGCTTGGCAATTTTTGAAAGTTTCACAGCATCCTTAATCCCTCTGGGAGACATAATGGAAAAACCCACCACTTCCGGGCGGAAGGATGCCAGATATTTTTTGAAATTGACCGTTTCCACACAGCGGTCTAACAGCTTAACCTCGTGCCCGATACTTTTTAAATATGAGCCGATGGCAAGCAATCCCAGCGGGTTAAAGACAGCGCTGTTAAAATATCCCACATTCGGGTTTACCAATAAGACTTTCAAAATTACCTCCTAAGTAATGTTTCTGATTATAAATTCATAATCAGGAAAATCTATTAGTCTTTTAAACTTTTTGTATACCTTAATAAGCGTTTACTTTTCCTGCGAACCGTTTTCGAGCAATATAACGGTTGCTGTGCATAGTGGAAATATGACTTGCGAGAGAGTCAAATTCAATGTTATAAACCACGACAGGTACGCGATTTGCTCGAGCAGCCCCACAACGCACAAAATGACCAATAACACTATCGCAGCTTTCTCCATTCTTCTCTTTTTGAGCTTAAAAGCAGTAATGCCTGTTAAAATAAAGATAAGAGCGCAAAAGCAAAGAACAATATAGTCAATTTTTCCATTCGGTGTATGCAGTTGTTTGGAAATGTGGACTTCAGTGACAACAATTGTTGCAATCAGATTTAACTGCAAGAGTAAGAAAAGCACTGTTGCCAAAGTATTACTCATACCGCTTGTGGCCTTCTTGCTTGTTTTAGCGGCAGAGGCTGCGACACCGGGGCGTATATTCACTACCGCGGCAATCAGCGGCAATACGGGGAGATACATAGTTGCATAAACAGCATAGCGCTGCAGCACACTATCCCCCTTTATCAACCCCGCAACAGCGCAAACTGCAATGACCGCCTGCACAATAACGGCAACAAGAAAGCTAAGCACTTTTTTGTTTAAAGCAAAGAGCGCAATCACCGAGATTATGAAAGCCGTGAAAAAGATGATATCACACCACAATAAAGCAGTTTCAAACAGTAAGGATGATGCATAAAGAGAAAAGGCAAAAAACGGTATTAATAATAACAACAAGAATGACTTTTTACTATTTAACACGCTCATCCCTCCTCTCACGATAAAACCTCATTCGGGAAAAATATATAAGGACTGATTGCCGTGCCGAAACAAAGCAAAAGTACCAAATACACAAAGGTGTAACCGACTTTAGAAAAGAAAGCATCAATTTTCTGCATCCCATCGGCAAAATCATAATAAAGCAGATGCAGTACCACGGTAAATAACAGCATAAAGCAATGCGCCATCCATCTGGAGTAATCTGTTGAAAACATCACGCAAATGAGTGGTACGGCAATTGAAAAAATAAACATTGCAATCACAATTAAGCGCTTTATGACTTGCTTTTTCTCTTTAAAATATGAAACCAAAAAAGCCAATAAAAAACCTTCGATAATATACCCGACGCCATCGATAATAATCAAGTCTTTGATGTTGACAAAAGCCAGCGAAAGAATCATTTGCTGCTTAATGGTACCAAAAACAGATGATTTTCGACCTATTTCTACTGTTTGAGCCAGTTTGTCATAATACATCTTCATTTCAGCCGGTGACTCTTTATAGAATACATAATCATAATAAAACGAAATGGCGTTTCTCTGTTTTAAATTGTTTTTAAAATCCTCATAAGAATACACCAGATTCTTGGTATCATTGAGCAGGAAGTATATACACATTCCCGCGCCTGCCAGTGCAGTAAGCACTAAAATGACAATCAGTGCGGTTTTCTCTTTCTTGCTATCGGCTTTCAAAATATAGATAAGAATGATAACCAACAATATCGGAATATGGGTTATGGCGGCACCGTAATGCACCATCGCCATCAGTGCAGAAAACAGCGGCACAATAAATTTTAAATACCGGTTTTGCAAACAAATGAGTGCCAGCACAAAATAGAATACCCAATTAATATCGAACATGCCGAACTGCACAATATAAATATTAAAAGCAAACGGCGCAACCAAGAAGAACGCAATAAGCGTTAACGATGCTTTTCTTTGGTCTTGAAACTTAATCAAAAATTTATCGAACAAAAATGCCACCATTAAAAAGAAAAGCGCATATATAACCGTTACATAATTGCCGACCGCCTGTACAGTATATTTCCCTACAAGCCAATGATATATTGCCCCCGGCAGTATTTCACTGTGAAAGCCAAAAGAGTAATCCAGACACTAAAAGGAGTAGTTGATTTCATC
>JAFWGH010000097.1 GCA_017512465.1 Clostridia bacterium | reverse complement strand
CTTAACTCCACTCTCAACTCTCCACTCTCCAAACTGCAGAGCAAAACGCGTTTTGCTCTGCCCGACAAATCCTTATTTATAAAAGCCCTTTGTCTGCTGACAAAGGGCTTTTATAAGCAAAAAACCTGCACGGTGTGCAGGAAAAATTTTGCTTCATTGTTAGCAGGAAACTTATGCGTTTGCCTTCTTTACAAGTGCGGACTTCTTGTTAGCTGCGTTGTTCTTATGAATAAGACCTTTTGCGGCAGCCTGGTCGATTGCCTTAATGGTGGTTTTAACCACTTCTGCTTTATCGGCGCTGTTGTTTTCGATAGCCGCATTTGCTTTCTTCATCTGAGTTTTAAGAGCGGAACGCCTTGCCTTGTTTCTCTCGGCTCTTTTGTTGTTCACGATAACTCTTTTCTTAGCAGATTTGATGTTAGCCATTTCCACACCTCCCTAATTTTTAATATAATGCCTATAAATAATAGCACTTGTTGCCATAAAAAGCAAGCATTTTTTTAAAAAATCCCGTATTTTTTTATTTTCGTTTAGAAATGGCTTTCTTTACCCATACTTTTAGTGTTAAATCATAGAAAAGAGGGTAATATATGAATTTCAGAACAGACCTTGCATCGGAGCTTAAACCCGATGTGGATAAAAAAACAGGCGGTGTGCGCGCGTGGAAAGAGCATTACGGGCAAATGGAGATTACCACCGTGGAGGTGGAGAATGAAATCGGCGAGCGGCTGTTAGGGAAACCTATCGGCAAATATATTTGCTTTGCGCTGCCGCCGTTTATGGAGCCTGCCGATTCCACCATGGCGCTGGAAATGATATCTGCCCGCCTGCGCGCCATGCTGCCCGAAAAGAGCGGCAGTGTATTGGTGGTCGGCTTGGGGAACCGTGAGATTACACCCGATGCGCTCGGACCGAAAACCGCCGAAAGAGTGCTGGCTACCGAGCACATTAAGCGCGAGCTCGGCGAAGTGGAGGGCTTGGAGAAGCTTAAATCCGTGGCGGTGTTTACCCCCGGTGTGCTCGGCAAAACCGGTATAGAGAGCGTGGAATTAATCAAAGGGGCAGTTAAAAGCGTGCAGCCGGATGCCGTGATTGCGGTGGATGCCTTTGCCGCGCGTGAAAGCGAGCGCTTAGGCAACACTGTGCAGATAGCCTCTTCCGGAATTTGTCCGGGCTCGGGTGTTGGCAACAGCCGCAAGGCGCTCAATCAAGAGAGCTTGGGGGTGCCCGTTATCTCTGTCGGCGTGCCGACAGTGGTGGATGCAAGTACCCTCGTGCGCGAGGTGGCGGGGGAACATGCCTTAAACAAGGTAATGCCCTTCGGCAAAGAGATGTTTGTGACACCCAGGGAAATTGATGCACTCATAGAACGCGGCGCACAGCTCATTTCCCGCGTTCTCAACCGAGTATTACAGCCCGAGTACACACTCGAAGAAATTCAATCGCTCATGGCATAACAGTTGTCCGTTTTTCATATTTTCTATTATGGGTTTATGGTTTATAGGAGGAAATATGAAGAAAACGGACATTCTTTTTTTGAGTATACTCTTTGCGGCGGCAATCGCGAGCGTGATACTGTTTGTGCCCAATAAAGCAGAGCGCGCATATTCGCTGTTGGCGGCGGTTTTAAAGCTTGGTGTGCGGCAGCAGCAGGAGGCGTTTGTTAAGGAGTATTTGAGTCTCGATAAGCTTATTCATCACGAAATGGGCAATCCCTTAAAACCGCCGAAAAAGCAGCAAAAAAGCAGCGCACTTTCCGAAACGGATGAGGATGTTGCGCAGTATATGCAAAGCGCACGCGAGCGCTCCAAAACCGCGAAGGCGGCGGGTAAGGTGGTGGAGCGCACCTTGTCGGATATGAATGAGCAGGTTTCCTTCGGTGAGGTGAAGGTGCAAAACCGCACGGATAAAAGCATCGATATTGAGAAGATTTTACAAGAGGGTGCTAATTTAAGTATAAAGGATAAAAGCAAACCGACCATACTGATTTACCATACCCATACGCATGAATGTTATGTGGCGCTCGATAACGGCAGCTATATGCAGGGGGAAACCACCCAATCGGAAAATGAAGCGCTCAATGTGATTCGTGTGGGAAATGCGATTTGCGCGCGCCTTGAAGCGGCAGGCTTTTGTGTGATACATGATACCGAAATTCACGACGCGGATTATAATAATGCCTATGCCCATTCCGGAAAAACGATAGACAAAATCTTAAAAAAATACCCGAGTATAGAGGTGACTATCGATATTCACCGCGATTCCATCGGTGTGCAGGGCGATAAAACCGCGCGCACCTCTGTTGTTAAAGAGATAGGGGGCAAAAAAGCGGCGCAAATCATGATTATCAGCGGCTGTGAAGAGAATAACATTACCGGCTTTCCGCATTGGTATGATAATCTTCACTTCGCCCTCGGCTTACAAAAACAGTTTAGCGAGGATTATCCCGGTCTTGCAAGACCACTGTATTTTGCCGATAGAAAATATGATATGTATAAAACCAAAAACTCTGTGCTCATCGAAGTCGGTGCGGATGGCAATACCCTTGAGCAGGCTGTCTATTCCGGCAAAATGCTCGGAGAAACATTGGCGCGGTATTTGGAAAAGTATGTGGACAAATAAGGATTTGTCGAGGTGCATGGATTAAAAAGTTTACACTGATTTTGTCCAACTTTTCTACCCCTCCGAGCGCTGTAAACGCGCCCACCTCCCCTCATCAAGGGGAGGTACAAAGCGGTTGAGCCGCTTACAGCG
>JAFWGH010000008.1 GCA_017512465.1 Clostridia bacterium | reverse complement strand
CGCAGTCATTATGTATTAGGTAGTGAAAAACTACCCTTTACATAGTAACTCTTGGCTGACGCCAGTTGGCAGTTTTTACTGCAATTATAGCGGAAAAGAGGCGATTTTGAGCTATTCCTCTTTATTTAGGCTGCCCCTTGTAGCCCTTGTTTTTTCGCTTTTGCTTATTCTTCTGCGGAAAATTCGTCTTTGCCGACACCGCAAAGCGGGCAAACAAAATCATCGCCTAAATCTTCCCATTTTGTGCCTTCGGCTTCTTCGTCATAAACATAGCCGCATACACCGCAAACGTATTTCATTTTTTAGTCCTCCTTGTAGATTTTTTAAGGGGAAAGAGGCAAGTATGAATGATTGCCTCTTTTTGCTTTAATCAATCTTAGTTATCCAGCCGAACTTGTCTTCCTTTTTGCCCCACTGGATACCGGTCAATTCATCATAGAGCCATTGGGTTAATTCGCCGATTTTGCCTTCATTAATGGTGTATTTCACACCGTCATAAGCAATTTCGCCGATGGGAGAAACCACTGCCGCGGTACCGCAGCCCCAAGCCTCTTCAAGAGAACCGTCTTTCATAGCGGTAACGAGCTCATCCACGCTCAGTCTTCTTTCTTCTACCGGGATGCCGGCATCCTTCAAAATCTCGATAATGCTCTTTCTGGTAATGCCGGGAAGAATGGAGCCGACCAGCTCCGGTGTAACCACCGTGCCGTTAATTTTAAACATGACATTCATGGCGCCGACTTCTTCGATATATTTTCTCTCCACACCGTCAAGCCACAGAACCTGTGAATAGCCTTGCTGCTCCGCTCTCTCACCCGCGCGGGTGGAAGCGCCATAGTTACCGCCGCACTTTGCCTCGCCGGTACCGCCGATAACGCAGCGCACATCCTCTTGCTCTATCATAATTTTAACGGGATTAATGCCTTCCGCATAGTAGGAGCCGACCGGAGAGGCGATGATGCACATGGTGGCTTCCTTGGAAGCGTGCACGCCGAGCTTCGGGTCGATGCCGAACATAAACGGTCTTAAATATAAGCTTGTGCCGAAGCCGGAGGGAACCCAATCCTTCTCCACTTCAACAAATTTTATAAGAGCTTCGAGCATAAATTCTTTGTCAAACAGCGGCAGTGCCATTCTGACAGCGGAGTTATACATTCTTTGAATGTTTTGTTCCGGGCGGAACAGCTGTACCTTGCCCTCGGCAGTTCTGTAAGCTTTGAGACCTTCAAAGATTTCGCCGCCGTAGTGCAGTACCAGTGCTGCCGGATGAATATGAAAATCGGCAAAGGGAACAATGCGTGCATCATGCCACTCGCCATCATAATAATCCATCAAAAACATGTGGTCGGTAAATACGGAGCCGAAAGCCACATCGTCTAAATTTCCGAGCTTTCCGGGATGCTCGGTTTTTTCGATTTTGATTTCCATAAGAAATCCCCCTTTTTTAAATAATTTAAAACTAAATCTAATTATACGCTTTATAAAAACATTTGTAAAGCAAAATTTGAGCGCAGTCTCTTTTCTTCTTTGCGCGCAACGCGAGAAAAGGCTTCGAGCCGAAGCTCGAAGCCTTTGTTGGTTTTACCGATAATATTTTGCAATATTAAAGTGTAATCATTTGCTTATGCAAAGAATGCCTCTGCTGCGCAACCATATACATAGAATGCTCTTGCGAGATCCTTGTAATTGTTGTTGCTGGAAGTCTTTACAATAGCTCTTGCAATCATTGCTGCGGACAATGTAACATAACCGCTTGCCGTGTTTACGGTGAATGCATTTGCAAAGTCTGCCGCATTGATGCCGCTAACGGTGATAGCATTGTTGCCGTCTGCAAGTGT
>JAFWGH010000096.1 GCA_017512465.1 Clostridia bacterium | reverse complement strand
TTCTATTCTGCTGTTCTCGCAAATTAACTATATTTTGTATTTTGTTTCGCAGTTTTTAGAGAAGAGATAAGCATTTTTTTAATCTCTATTGCTTGGGATTTTAAAGAGATATAATTATACTCAAAAAAATTTGTTTTATTTAGAATTTCTAACCAATAAAGCGATTCATTAATCTCTTTTAATGAAATATGCAATTTTGAAATGAAGTCAGCTTTGCTAATCGCATAAATAGATTCATTGATATTTGCACCTACACTTGTGGCAGACCTCAATAATTGATTGGCAATCGTTAAGTTTTTACCGGATTTACTAAATTCTTCGTAAAACTTAACAACATTGATTGAAAAGTCTAAAGATTTGTCTAACAATGGTGTATCCATAAAACCTCATTCACACAGAGAAAGAGTATAATCGGGTGAGGGTGTCCCGCCCTCAACTCTTATTTTTTATTTCTTATTTTTTATTTTGATAAGCGTTAGTGCAAATTTCGCTTATCAATTACGCGTTTCGCTTTACCTTCACTGCGCTCAATGGATTTCGGATTGACAAGGTGAACCTTGGCGCCGATGCCGAGGGTGGAGCGGAGCTCTGAAGTAATCCTTTTTTCAATACTTTCGATACTTCTGACTTCATCCTCAAAAAGGGATTCACTCATTTCCACATTGACATCAAATGTATCTGTGTTATTGACACGATCAACTATAATCTGATAGTTTGGTGTAATGTCGCCGCCGCTTGTTTTGAGCAGTACTTCTTCAATTTGAGAGGGGAATACATTGACACCGCGCACAATGAGCATATCATCACTTCTGCCTTGCGGTTTGCACATTCTTAAATGCGTTCTGCCGCACTTACAGGGTTGATATTCTAAGCGGCAAATATCTCTTGTTCTGTAACGGATGACAGGAAATGCCTCTTTTGTAAGAGAAGTAAATACCAATTCACCGGTACTGCCTTCGGGAAGGACTTCGCCGGTATCCGGGTCAATGATTTCGGGCAGGAAATGGTCTTCCCAAATGTGCATACCGGCTTTTTCGGAGCATTCGCAGGCAACACCGGGACCGATTACTTCAGTTAAGCCGTAAATATCATAGGCTTTTAAACCAAGGCTTTTTTCAATTTCACGGCGCATACTTTCTGTCCAAGGCTCAGCGCCAAAGATACCGCATTTGAGCTTGATTTGGTCTTTCACGCCCATGTGGTTGACTTCTTCACCTAAATGCATCGCATAAGAAGGTGTGCAGCACAGCACGGTTGCGCCGAAATCAACCATGTTTTGAATTTGAAGCTTTGTGTTACCGGATGACATCGGTATAACAGCGCATCCGAGTTTTTCGGCTGCGGAGTGTACGCCAAAACCGCCGGTAAACAAGCCGTAACCGTAGGAGACTTGAATGATGTCCTCATCGGTAATGCCGATGGCACTCATCATTCTTGCGGCACATTCTGCCCAAGTTTCTAAATCATTGCGGGTATAACCGACTACAATTCTTTTGCCGGTTGTACCGCTTGATGCGTGAAAACGCACCACATTTTTTAATGGCTCCGCAAAAAGACCAAAAGGATAATAATCCCTCAAATCCTTTTTGTAAGAAAAAGGCACTTTTGCGAGGTCTTCTAATGTTTGGATATCTTCGGGCTTTAACCCTTTTTCATCCATGCGCTTTCTAAAACACTCTACGCGTTCATAAGTGCGCGCAATTTGCTCTTTTAAGCGCTTAAGTTGCAATGCCTTCAACTCATCGCGAGGCATTGTTTCAAGGTCTTTGCTAAGGTAACTCATTCTTTCACCCCCGTGATAGAGAATTAAAACAGGAAGCGGAATTAGGGTAAAAATCATAGCCTATTCAAACCCTGCAAAAATTCTCAAAATATATATTAATGATATGTGCTTACTCTTTTTTTGCCTGTTGCAAAAATAAAACCATTCTCTTAAATCTGATAGCCTTTTTCAAAGGCGATTAAATTCACATCTAAAAACTTTGCCGGTACAGTTGTTTTCAGAGTATCTATCCAAGCATTTTTTTCAATTTCGCTACTTTTAGCAAGCATGCCAATGAGTACAACATTGACTGCTTTAATATTTCCGGCTTCTTTTGCAAGGCTGAGTGCATCAACGGCAATCAGATTTGCTTTTTCGGCAATTTTCTTTTCAATATCCTCCGGATATTGTGCTGCACCCGTAATGACCGGCATAGGATTCATTTTTTGCGTATTAACAATGATTTTGCCGCCTTCCTTTAAATACGGAAGTGCTCTATATGCTTCTAAAAGCTCAAATGCCAAAATGATATCCGCTTCACCCTTACCGATAATCGGAGAATAAACCTTATCACCATATTTGACATAAGTCACAACACTGCCGCCGCGCTGGCTCGTGCCATGCACTTCGGAAAGTTTTACATCATACCCTTCATTGATGACGGTGTTACCTAATATTCTGCTCGCAAGGAGGGTACCCTGACCGCCGACACCGACAATCATTATCTTTTTTGTTTCTGTCATTTATACTACCGAACCTTTCAGTCTGCAAATTTTAACCTTTGCAGGCAATCGTTGTTAAGTTTTATTTAAAT
>JAFWGH010000007.1 GCA_017512465.1 Clostridia bacterium | reverse complement strand
GGTGCCCCGCCATCAACTCCACTCTCCACTCTTCACACTCCACCCTCAAAGCGTTTACTATGTATAACATTTGTTGCACACCCGCATAGCGGGTGGTTGTTTGTTCCGCGCGGCGGAACAGTCTAAAGACATTAATCAAAAAAAGGACTGTTTTGCATGCCGCAAACAGTCCTTTTTCTTAACCCCGTACATATTATTGAACGCCTTCGGTGAGATAATCGTGTTCTTTTTGAAAAAACAGTGAAATACACCATAATCCTGCCGCAAAGACAACAATGTAAATCAATCTGGCACCGATAGAACCCTGACCGCCGAAAATCCAGGCAACAATGTCAAATTTAAACAGACCTACACTGCCCCAATTCACAGCACCGATGATGGTCAAAATTAAAGCGATTTTATTGACTATTTCCATTCTTTCAACTCCTTTTTGCGAGATGTAAGCGTATTTTGCGCCTGTGGAGCATGTTTTTGCAACAACCGAATCAATTTGTTTGTTGCAAAAACACATTTTGCTTTTGGCAAAAAGCGCGCGCAACGCTGACTCGGTATTATTTTTTGCACATCCTTTAAAATTATGCAATTAATTCTTTAAAATCACATTTAATTATGGTAAAATATAGAAAATATGATTAGTAAGAGGTAGCACTTATGGAAAAAATTATCAAATTATTAGATGCACACCCCGGTTTAAGCTTAGAGGATATGGCTACGATGTTAGGTGTTTCTGCCGAAGAAATAGCAAAAACACTTGATCGTATGCGCAAAGAAAAAATATATATGGGCGAAAAAGCCATTATTAATTGGGATTTGGTCGGTGAAGGCAACCATGTTTGTGCTTTTATTGATGTGCAGGTGCAGCCCAAGCTCGGCAAAGGATTTGATGAAGTGGCAAATACCATGAGTCAAATTCCCGATGTGGAGTGCTGCTATTTGATGAGCGGCGGTTATGATATTTCCATTAAAATGAAAGGCAAATCCTTCCAAGAAATTGCTTTGTTTGTTGCCAGAAAGCTTTCCGCCATAGAAGGTGTAATTTCCACTACCACACATTTTGTGTTAAAGCGCTATAAGGATGATGGTGTTATTATGGATACACCTGAAAAAGATGACAGAGGAAACATTTCATTATGATACAATATGATTCGTTATTAAATCAAAATCTGCTGCATATTAAGCCCTCCGGTATTCGGAAGTTTTTTGACCTTGCAGAGAAGATGGACGATGTGATTTCGCTCGGTGTCGGCGAGCCTGATTTTTTAACTCCCTGGCATATTCGACAAGAGGCAGTCAAAACACTCGATGTCGGAAAAACTCGCTACACGGCAAATGCCGGCTTGCTGGCGCTTCGTCGGGAAATCAGCAAGTATATCGAGAATAATTATCACCTGCATTATGATTATGAGAGCGAGGTGCTTGTCACTGTCGGCGGCAGTGAGGGAATTGATTTGTTCATCCGTGCCGTGACCAATGCGGGAGATGAAATCATTGTGCCCGAACCGAGCTTTG
Organism: Clostridia bacterium; assembly: GCA_017512465.1. Classification (GTDB taxonomy): domain Bacteria; phylum Bacillota; class Clostridia; order Oscillospirales; family Acutalibacteraceae; genus RUG714. Next base: position 14,396 of record JAFWGH010000007.1, on the reverse strand, counting down.
TATGCTACAATCCCATTGTGAGCATATGCGGCGGAATACCTGTGCCTCTTGTAACAAAAGAGGAAAACAATTTTAAAATCACGGCGCAGGCGCTAAAAGCTGCTATTACACCGAAAACCAAGGCACTTATTTTGCCGTATCCGAACAATCCCACCGGTGCTATTTTGGAGCGTGCGGAATTAGAGGAGATTGCCGCGGTTTTACGTGAATCCGATATTTTGGTGATATCGGATGAGATTTATGCGTCTTTAACCTATGGGGGTAAGACACATGTTTCCATCGCTTCACTTGAAGGCATGCCGGAAAGATGCGTTGTTATAAACGGCTTTTCCAAAACCTTCTCCATGACCGGCTGGAGGCTCGGTTATGCGCTCGGTCCGAAACCGATTATTGAGCAGATGACAAAACTGCATCAGTTCGCCATTATGTCCGCACCGACCACATCACAATTCGGTGCAATAGAGGCACTTAAAAACGGACAAGAAGACACCGAAAAAATGAAGGCGGAATATGATTTTCGCAGGCGTTATATCGTTAAAGCCTTTAATGATATCGGTTTACACTGCTTTAATCCGGAAGGTGCATTTTATTGCTTCCCGTCCATTCGCTCCACCGGTTTGAGTTCGGATGAATTTTGCGAGCGTTTGTTAAAAGAGAAGAAAGTAGCTGTTGTTCCCGGTACTGCTTTCGGCGCAAGCGGAGAAGGCTATATCCGGGTGAGCTATTGCTATTCCGTGGAGCATATTAAGACCGCTATCGGAAGGATTAAAGAATTTCTCGGAGAGTTAAAGAATGAAAGTTAAAGCATGTGCAAAAATTAATTTAATGCTTGATATTTTAGGTAAGCGTGAAAACGGTTACCATGATTTATACATGCTCATGCAGTCGGTGAGCTTGTGTGATGAGGTGGAAGTTGAAAAGGCGCAAAGCATTCATGTGAGCTGTTCTGCGCCCGGAATACCGACCGATGAGCGCAATATTGCCTATAAAGCGGCACAGGCGTTTTTTGAAGCAACCGGTATTCAGGGCGGTGCTGACATACATATTCAAAAAATCATTCCTTCCCAAGCCGGACTTGCCGGCGGCAGTGCCGATGGTGCTGCAGTTATAGTGGCACTTGATGCGCTTTATCAAACCGATATGCACTACTATGAAATGTGCGATATCGGGGCAAAGGTGGGAGCGGATGTACCGTTTTGCATTGTCGGTAAAACGCGCATTTGCAGGGGAATCGGCGACAAAATGGAACTGATTCGCCCGATAGAAGATTGCCATATCGTAATTGTCAAACCGCACAAGGATGTTTCGACTGCCGAAGCATATGCGGAATATGATAAAATCGGCTGGCGCAGAAAGCCTGACCAAAAAGGCATTGTCAGAGCTATCAATTTTTCCGATTTAAAAGAAACAGCGCGCCTTTGCGAAAATGTTTTTGAACAGTTTATTGAAGTCGGCGAGCGCCCTGCTATTAAAGCGGTTTTGCGCAAATACGGGGCACTCGGTTCATGTATGAGCGGCAGCGGGCCCTCTATTTTCGGCATTTTTGATGAGCAGGACAAGGCACAAGCCGCCTATGATGAGCTCAAACAGAGTTTTGAAGAAACCTTCTTATGCACACCGACTTATTACGGATGTAAAATTGTGGAAGATTAAAATAAGATACTCTCTTATTTTATGCCGTAGCACATTTTCACCTTCCTTTTGTCAGCGGAGCTTACCGTTTTCTGTAAAATATGGAATAAATTTCCTTTTTTCGCCGATACTGCAGGTATCGGCGCTTTTTTTGCGCAAAACGGAAAGGATGAAATGATTATGAAAGTAAAGAAAACGGAATGGATACTGATTTTTACATTGATATTTTGCATGCTTTTTCACTTTGTTTCTTTTGCGGCTGATTGCAGGCAAATCAAAAAAGATGTGTTAAGACTGCATATTTTGGCAAACTCCGATTCCGCTGCCGATCAGGCACTCAAACGAAAAGTGCGTGATGCACTTTTAAGCGCAGGATATGATATTTTTGAGGGTGCCGAAAATGCGGAGCAGGCAAAGGAAAAAATGCGCCTTCATCTGAAGGAAATCGAAGGTATTGCGCGGCAGACTTTGCGTGAAAACGGCTGCACCGACACCGTGTGTGCATCTTTGGAAAGCTGCTTTTTTGATACGCGCTACTATAAGGATTTCACTTTACCTGCAGGAAATTATGAAGCGCTTAGAATCGTGATAGGTAAAGGAGAAGGGCATAACTGGTGGTGTGTGATGTTTCCGGCACTTTGCATGGCGGCATGTGATGATGAGCGGGCAATGCAGTGCTTGAGTGAAGATGAATTGGAGCTGATACAATCCAATCCGAAAACAGAAATTCGCTTCAAATGTGTGGAAATTTATGAAAAAATAAAAAATTTATTATAAAAATTCTATTTTGCTATTGCAATTATATTTAGATATTATATAATATAATTGATTAGATTTACTAATTAATAATTCAAAAAAGAGGAAACAGCACATGTCACTAATTTTGGGGCACAGAGGAGCAAGCGCCTATGCGCCCGACAATACAAGAGCTGCATTTGAATTGGCAATCCAAATGGGTGCCGATGGCGTTGAGACCGATATCCATTTAACGAAAGACGGTATCCCCGTTATCCAACATAACTATGAGATAGACCGTAATTCAAACGGAAAAGGTTATGTGGAAGAAATGACTTACGAGGAGCTGTTACAGTTTGATTTCGGTTCTTGGAAAGGCGAACAGTTCAAGGGAGAAAAAATCATGACACTTGATGAGTGTCTCGATTTTGCGCATAAGCACATGCGTTTAATCAATCTTGAGCTTAAACAGACTAAAAATCTTAATTCACCGATTGTAGAAAAGACCCTCGAAGTCGTAAAAAAATATAAAATGACAGACAGGGTATTACTCTCCAGCTTTGATCATGAATTATTGAAAAAAGCACAGCGCTTGTGTCCCGAGTTATTAATTGGTGCGTTGTACGACGAAGCAGAAGTAGAACAAAACAATATTTACGACATTTTGAAAGATGCTCCGCAATATGTGGCTGATTTAGGCTTTGATTTTGCCAATCCGCATGTGGATTATTTGTGTGAAGAAGGCATCGTGGACAAATTCACACAAAAAGGAATCGGCGTAGCGGTGTGGACCGTGGACAAACCCTATATAGCCCAACAATGTGTGGAGTGCGGTGTCAAATGTATCATCACAAACAAACCCGATGTAATTGTTAAAGCGGTCAGAGAAGTTTGTGATTAACAACGAAAGAGGTTCGGTATGAAAAAGTTTATTAGTATTTTACTCGTCATAGTGATGGTGTTTTCCTGTGTCGGTGTATTTGCTTTTGCCGATACAACACAATATTATCGTGACGGAATGTATGAGTTTTACATTGGCAGTGACGGCGGTGCGCATATTGTAAATGTTATCTACTATGAAGCGCATGCTCAAGAGTTGGATTTGCCTTTCAGGCTTTGCTTTGATGATGATAAGAAGGTTGACAGCATTAAGACAACCGACATCCAAACAACATCTGCTAAGGCAAACAGTGTGAAGGCAAGCGGTATCGAAGATGATGATAATGATGCGCCGGATCCTTTCGGTGCAAACTATGCATATGTAACCGCTCTTGAAGCAGAGTCCTTAAACGCTTATGTTTCCACACTGAAAAAAATCAGCTTTGATACTTATGTGTCCGATATTGATATTGACACATTAAGACTCGAACAGCTCGAAGAGATTGTGGTGGATGAAAACAATACCACCTATTCTTCATCCAATGGCACCTTATACAGTGCCGATGGTAAAAAGCTGATATTGCATCCGCAGCACAGCAGTGATAATTCTATTTTATCTACGGTTACTTCCTTTGAAACAAAGGCATTTTCAGATAGTACAGAGATTAGTTCTATCACGGTTCCTTCCGGTGTCACAAAGATTCCCGACAGATGCTTTGAAGGCTGTACAGCGCTTGCAAGCATAGATATGTCTAACGCCAAAATCGGCAAAATCGGCATATATGCTTTTTTGAACACAGCACTTACAGCGGTTAATTTGGGCGCTTACATTAAGCTGGTGGATTCTTTCGCATTCTTCGGCAATAGCAATTTAACCTCCGTAACCATCCCGCAAGAGGCAAAAAACGTGGTGCTCGGAGCAGGTTCATTTATCGGCTGCCCGATTGAAGAGTTGACTGTTTACAGAAGCATTATCGAGATGAATGATAAGGCAATCGGCTTCTATTATGATGATGATTTTGCGCTGCAGCAATACGATAATTTGGTCGTGACTACATACAAGTATGATGAAGCTATGGAAAACACCACGGCGATGTATAATTATCTTAAGACAAATGCTATTAAGTTTGTTCCTCTGGATGATATTTACGACATCAATATTGATTATGAGCAGCTTAAGGGTTATGATGCTGTGATGTACTTGTACAAAGGCTCAACCAAAAAATATACCGTCAATTCCGAAAACGGTATATTTGAACTGCAGAATATTCCGCGCGCAAATTATGATGCCTTCTTTATCTCGAAATTCGGTTTGGCGGTAAAGGGAACGAGTATCAATATTCAAATCAGTGATTATAAAGAGCAATATAATAAGTTAGTATTGAAACATCAGCCTATCGGTAATGTCAATGGGGATAATAAGATTGATATCAATGACATTGCGGCATTATTAGAAGAAGATGTTTATACAAGCGCAAACGCTGATTATGACATCAATATGGATGGTATTGTAGATTTCCGTGATGTTTCCATTATCCTTGCGAAAAACAATTACGGCGCACAAGGCGAAACCCTTCCTAAGGAAGGCACTACACCCATCATTCCGATATGAGATATTTAAATGTTTGAATTAAAGAAAGCGGCTGTCTCACTTGTTGAGACAGCCGCTTTCTTTAAACTCTATATACTATTAATAATATCAAAACCAATAAATAAAAATTGCCGTTTGTTTCAAAACGGCAATTTATGATTATTCGCTCTTATATCCTTTTCTGATTAAAAGGTTCTTAATTCTGTCTTTTGTATCAATAATGCTCTCAATGGAAGCGTCATGATTGAGGATTTCCACGATGTAGGAAATGTATTTACTCATATCCACTTCGCAGTACCACTCGCGCTTTTTGAGTTCATCATTGCGGTAAATGGTATTGGTGGTCAATACTCTGGTGAACAAGCCTTCTTCATAGGCTTTATCAAAGGTTTCCAAACCGTTGCAGAACAAACCGAAGGTGGAGCAAATAAACACTCTGTTGGCATTGCGCGCTTTTAACTGCTTTGCCACATCAATCATGGAATCACCGGAAGAAATCATGTCATCTACAATAATGACATCCTTACCTTCGAGGCTGGAGCCGAGGTATTCGTGAGAAATAATCTTGTTTCTGCCGTCGATAATTTGAGAATAGTCTCTTCTCTTATAGAACATGCCGAGCTCAAGCTCTAACACCGTAGCATAGAAGATACATCTGCCCAAACCGCCTTCATCCGGAGAAATAATGGTTAAATGCTCTTTGTCAATTTTGATATCCGGCACTTCTTTAATAAGTGCTTTAATCATTTGATAATTTGTATGTACATTTTCAAAGCTCTTAAGAGGAATAGCATTAGATACGCGCGGGTCATGTGCATCTAATGTGATAATATTTTCCACGCCCATGGAAGCGAGCTCCTGCAAAGCACGTGCACAGTCTAAGCTCTCTCTGCCGGAGCGCTTGTGTTGCCTGCCTTCGTATAACATCGGCATGACAACCGTGATTCTCTTGGCATGACCGCCGGCAGCGGCAATGATTCTTTTTAAATCGGCAAAGTGGTCATCCGGACTCATCGGTACTTCTTGACCATACATTTTATAAGTAACGCCATAGTTAAAGCAGTCACAAACAATATATAAATCCATACCTCTGACACTCGATTGAATCACACCCTTTGCTTCGCCCGAACCGAAGCGGGGAAGAAAAACGGGAACCTGATAGGTGTCGCGGATATACCCCTTTAAATCAATTTCATTTTTTAACTCACTTGTGCTTTCCGTGCGCCATTTAACAAGGTATTTATCAATCTTGTTAACAATATCTTCGCAGCCTTTCATGGCGATAATGCCGATAGGACCGCAGGGCAGTGAATTGAAGCGTGTTAAAACATCAGCCATTATAATTTTCCTCCTGAGATGTAATCGTGATAGCAAGCAAGTATAAACGATGTTTCCTTGCTCAACCCCTTACTTTTATTCTAATATTTTCGACATCTGTTTTCAATGCATATTATTGTAGAAAAAAAGTATAAATTGTGCTTGTTTTTTAAGATTTTATACAAAATATATTTTTTCACGCTTTGAAGAATACAAACACGCCACAAAAAAGACCGTCGGCTGTATTGAGCCGACGATCTTTTTTTGTTTATGATTCAAAAATTTTATCGCTTACACGGGCGACGGCATATATCAGAGCCTTTTTAAGAATAAAGAACAGAGCAATCACAAAAATACTTATACCGCTTATGAGCAGTCCTGTTTTTAATCCTGCCGCGTGTATTTAAATTCCACCGTGTGGGTGCCTTCACCGGTTTCAAGACCGATTAAGCAATCATTGATTTTGTAAGGCTTCACCTCTACACCGTCTACCAAACATTTCCAGCCGCTTTCATAGGTGATGGAGGTATAGAGTATTTCGTCTTTATTCGTTGTAACCGTGCCCTTAATATAGGTATCTGTCTTTTCTTCAACGCGGAGCATACCCTCATCATTTAAGACATTATATGCTTTTTTAACCGCATCATCATTGATTCTTGCCACCCAAAGAAAAGCATCGCCCTCGCTTGTATCATCACGCGCATAAACGGTGATTTTCACTTCTTCGCTTTTTTCGAGTACGCCTAAATCGAGTAAATACGGGTCATCCTCAATGTATTGTGTCTTTGTATATGCGCCGGTATCAATCTCCGCTCTCTCAAAATCATGCTTTGAACCCAAATAAATATAGTAATTCGCCGTTTCATCCGGGGTAAAATTCAAGCCGAAGTTGGCTTGTGCATCGGAGGATTCATCATACACACTAAATGACATGCTGCCGTTGCCTTTGTTTTCAAATTTAGTGATAGAGCAGCCTTTTGCACCATCGGTATACAAGGTAACAGGCGTAAAGAAGTCCTCATCAATACCCGTGGCATAGTACAGAAAATCGCTTTGTGTATCAAAAATATTCGCCGTATCAAATTCGGTTTTCCAATTTTTGAGTAACGAGCGGTTGACCGCATAGCCGAGTGAGGTGGCATATTTATTTTCATAGCTTGTCAGTTTTTCTCTGCTGCCGCTTAAATACTCATAATAAGTTTCATTGAGCTTAAAGGGATTTCTGTTATCAATGACATATTTAATATCAAACATCATATTATAAATCGGTGTTTGATTGTGGTACATAAAGGAGTTGATATTATTGGAGAAGTTACCGAGTCTTGCCTGCATTTTGGAATAGGTTTCGCTTGCCATGGAAGAGAAGCAGTTCATGCCCTCATAATTGTACCAGCACGGGGACATTCTCAAATCCGTGGGAATATCATTGAGCTCAAGGCGGTACACCCCGTCATCCTGTTCTTTGATGCGCTCTATCGCTTTGGTGTAGTCGGCATAATCCGCCACATAGTCGGATTCCTGCACACCAAATTCAAATTTCGGCACATCGCAAATGAGCACCTCGCATATCACGGCACAGCACAGCACCACGCCGGTCATCACCTTGTTGAGCTTTTTGCTGATGGAAGCGCAGATAATAAGTGTATATACAACCACAAACAATATTGAAAAATAAATGGTTTCGACTCTGATATAGCGCAAATCAAATTTTTGTGAGACGGCAACCACCAGACAAAATGCACCGCCTAAAATAATCATGGTTTTATAATTATAATCCCTGATGTAGCGGAATACTTTGTAAGCGCAAACGAGCAAAATAAATGAGTACATGAAAGAGAATCTGTACGGCAAATCATTCGGGAAATGAAAACCGTGCAAAACGAAATTTGTAACATTGAGATTGCAGCATGCGAAAATGGCGGCAAGTAAGAGGGTATTCAATACCTTTTCTTTCCAACCGATGCGTTTACTCATCAAATACAGCGGGTAGAGCAACACCGTAATCATACCGCAATAGATGTTCGGGGTAACATCGCCGCCGCTGCTGCGGATAGTCGGCTCTAAGCTTGCAAGGTGAGCGGCAATAAAGTCATAAACATCAAAGTATAGACTCAAATCTCCCGGGAAGGTATCCGTGGTGGCAGAGGAAGAGCTCAATACCTTATAGATGGGTATGAGCACGGCACTGCAGCACAGCGCTGCAAGCAGTGATGCGCCTGCAAATCGAAATCCTGCACATAATAATCGGGATTGTCTGATTTTTGAAAAGCGCGGCATATCGCGTGTTTTCGGCACATACAGTGCACCGAAGCTGTAATTGGAGAGATAGTATACGACAAAATAGACTACGCTGAAAATGCATATCATATATGCCATATAATAATTGGTTAAGAAAGTGTAAATTAAGCAGCCAAAGTATAATTTTGAATCGGAAGCGTCTATGATTTTTTCAATGCCGAGAATAACAAGCGGAAAAACAAGCATGGCATCAAGCCACATCACATTCCAATAATATGCAATAAAGTAAGCGCTAAAGGCATACAGCACCGAAAATGCCGCGATAGATAAAGAGGCTTCGCGGTTTTTGTGTTTGAGATAATAGGCAAAAGTACCTGCACTAACCGTGCATTTTGCAAAGATAATTACGGAAATGCCGGTTGTGACAACCTCTGTTTTAGAAAACCAGAAAATGAGCAGTGTAAAAGGACTCGAGAGGTAGTTGAAAAAATTGCCCATAAAACCGCTGCCACCGGCACTGTTCCAAGAGTACAGCAGGGATTTTCCCTCTCTGATTTTATCATACAGCTCGGCAAAAAGCGGTCCGTATTGGTGGTACAAATCCATTTTTAAAACCGTGTAATTGCCGATAGGCGAAAGCATATATACAGCGAAAATAAATACACTTAAGGCACCCGCCATCAGCAGACTGAGCAGCACCGTTTTGTTCTCGCGCAACCGATTTGCCGCGTTGTGCGTGCCGCCGTATTTTTTGATAATCCAATAAAAAACAGCACCGCTCAAAGCGATAAGCGCAATACAGGTAAGCACAGCTAACAGGATTTTATTTTGAATGAAAAGCATGCGAAAGCCGGTAAAGCTGACCATAAAAGCGCAAAGCGCAAATATCGCCGAGAGCAACAGCTTATCGGAATGCCAAAATTGTGTGAATGGATTCGTTCTCTTTGTTTTTTTCATTGAGTGCTCCGTTTTTTATAATGTATTTTAATTAGTATCGGTAAATATATGTTGTCATAACATGAATAACTTAATTTATTATTTTATCATATATCTTCATTATAATCAATAATACATATTTGTATTTGTATTGCAACATATTTGTATTTGTATTGCAACATGAGAATAAAAAAGACAAGTCGTCATAAAAGCGGACAAGGGTGCATATGCATTACTATGGTCAATCAAGCTAAAGAAATACTGCTGCTGATGCCGCAGCGCTTACAAGGCATACTTGCACCGGTTTTGGAGGCAAAGCCGGATATTTATGAAATTCGCATGAGAAAAAACAAAGCGGTTATCTTGTGCGGTGCAGGCACAGCCTACTTTATTAAAGACAGCATGGCGGTAAGCGGTTATACCAAAGATGTGTGTACGGCAAGCGCGGCGGAGATTGAGAGCATGTTTGCAAAGCTTGCGCATTACTCTGTTTACACATATAAAGAGAGTTTAACAGAGTGTTTTATCACCTTGCAAGGCGGCAGCCGCGTTGGTATTTGTGCAGAAGCGGTGGTCAAAAACGGAGTGGTTTGCTCCGTGAGAGATATTTCATCACTCAATTTTAGAATTGCGCGGCAAATTACCGATACGGCGGCAGATGAAGTGCTTGAAAAGCTGTATGCACACCAAATGCCGTCTACACTGATTATCGGTGCGCCCGGTTCCGGAAAAACAACGCTCTTACGCGAAATATGCAGGCGGCTTTCTTCCGGATACCGTGGCAAATATTATAAATGCACCATTGTGGATGAGCGCGGAGAAATTGCGGCAATGCATGGCGGTTTGCCGCGCTTTGATGTCGGTATCAATACGGATGTTTTATCCCTTTTTCCGAAAGCGGACGGCATACTCAATGCGCTCAGATGCCTGGCTCCCGATGTTATTCTTGCGGATGAAATCGGCAGTGTCAGCGAGTGTGAAAGCATTGTACAGGGCTTTCACAGCGGTGTAAAATTCATCATCACTATGCATGCTGCAAGCGTGGAAGAGGTGCGCAAAAAAGAGCAGTTTCGCCGGGTGTGGCAAAGCGGTGCTTTCGGTGCGCTCGTGTGCTTGGACAGCGGCACCGGGTTAGGGAAAATCAAGGAGTGGTATATAGCATGAAGATTGCCGCGGTAGTTGTTTTGAGCGCGTGTATTGCGGGTGCAGGCTGTTTGTACTGCAGTGAGTTAAAAGCAAAAATGCGCCAGATTGAGTATTTTTTAGCGTTTTTGAGTTTTGCCAAAAGTGAGGTTTCCTTTTCGGGCATCAGTGTGCTTGAAATTGTAAGAAAATATACGCTCTTATATCCGAAGCAGCTTCCGTTTTTGGAGGGATGCAGGGAGCCGGTGAGCGAGCATGTGCGCGCTTCACTCAAAGATAACAAGGCTTTGAATGAACATCAAAAACAAAGTGTCACGGCGTTTTTTGATTTGTTTGGGAGGGGAGATGAGCAGGCGAGTATACGCTTGATTGCGCATACCATAGATGTGTTTGATACGGAGTATCGGCAAATCAGTGTGCAAACGCTTGAAAGAATAAAACTGGTGCGCCGCTTGTCCTTTTTGGCAGCTGCGGCTGCGGCAATTATGTTTATTTGAGGTAGTTATGAATATAGGATTCATTTTTAAAATAGCGGCAATCGGTATTATTGTGGCGATACTCAATCAAATCTTGGTGCGTGCAGGCAGAGAGGAGCATGCCATGATTATTACCATTGCGGGATTAATTGTGGTATTAATGATGCTCATTCCTCAAATCGGAGAATTGTTTACAAGCATAAAGAGTGTATTTGATTTATAATGGTGTTTAAAATTGCCGTCATCGCCGCTGTTTGCTGTATCGCGGCATTGAGTTTTAAAAAAATAAATGAAAGTATATCGGTACTTATTGTTATTAGTGCCGGTGTAATTATCACAGCGTTTATCTTGTCGCATTTTATCTCTGCTGCAGATGATATCAGCCGCCTGTTTTCTTTTACGGGGTTGAATGCTTCTTATTTAAAAATCATGTTTAAATGCTTAGGCATTTCACTTGTGGCGGGATTTGCGGCAGATATTTGTGAGGATGCTTCTTACCATGCGCTTTCCTCCCAAATTATTCTTGCGGGAAAGGTATCGGTATTACTGTTGAGCCTGCCGCTGTTTGAAGCGGTATTAAAAATGTGTATCGGAATGATAAAGGGATGAAAAAGCTGATAATCATAGGCATTGTTCTTGCGGCTTGCGCAGGCTTTGCCATGCCGTGTGCCGCTGAGCAGTTAAGTGATGAGTATATCCGAAACAGCGGTATTTACGAGAGTGCGGCGCAATTGGATAAAGAAACAAAGCAAATTATTGAGCAGCTCGGCATAGATGAAATCACGGCGCAAAATGTATACGCTTTGGATTTTTCGAGCGTGTTAAAAAGTGTTCTCGCCTCATTTAAAACAGCCTTTTCGGATAATATCAAAGCGATACTCATGGTTTTGGGAATTGTGATAACGGCGGCGCTGACAGATGCTTCGACAGACAAATTAACAGAAAAAAATCAATCTTTTTTTGGCGTAATTGCTACCCTTGTGATAGCGCTGAGCGTGGCGGTGCCGTTGAGCAAAATGTTGTCACTGGCAAGTGTTACGGTGAAATCTGCATCGGTTTTTACCATCAGTGCCGTTCCCGTGATGTGTGTGGTCACCGCGGCGCAGGGAAAAACCATCAGTGCATCACTTTGCTCTGCCGGTGCTGTCGGCATTGCACAGGTACTTTCAAGTGTATTTTCAGAGTTTTTTATGCCCCTTTGCTATATTTTGCCGGCACTCGGCATGTGCGCCGCAGCGGATACTTCATTAAAAACAGAGCGGATTATTTCCCTTATGCGCAAGTATATCTTTGTGGCGCTCAGTGCTTGCTCCGTGTTGTATTTCACCGTGTTAAGTTTGCGCACTTCCATAGCCTGCGCAGTGGATGAGAGCACGGTCAAAACCATTAAATTTGCCTCCTCCAATTTTGTGCCGGTTATCGGCAGTGCCATCAGCGATTCCGCCGTGGCGGTAGCCGCTTCGCTGGCGGTATGTAAAAACACCATCGGTGTGTTCGGCATTGTGTGTCTTGCGGCTGTTTTTTTGCCGCTGCTTTCACAAATATTCGTTTGGCTGATTGGCTTGGAATTGGGTGCTGTAATGGCGGAAACCTTTGGCATTCTCAGTGTGGAAAAGCTGCTTAAAAGCTTGAAGGATACGCTAAGGCTTTTGTTGGTAATTATTGTGTTTTGCGCTGTTTTGTTTTTGATTCATTTCGGCGTTTTGCTGGGGCTGAGAGGTGCGGTATGAATGTGTTGAAAACATGGGCAATATCCCTTTCAAGTGCGTGCATATGCGCCGCCGTTATATCCTTTTTAAAGCCGCATGCAAAATTTGATAAGGTTTTAAAATTGGCGTTGGGCGCTTTTTTGTGTACCGCGATGCTCACACCGTTTTTCGGCGCCGAAAAGTTTAAAATAGCGGATTTTTCACCGCCAGAGGCAGTGCAGGAATCATTGCAAAAGGAAGGGGAAGATTTTTTAATGCAAGCACAAATTAATGCAGCTGCCGAGAATGTAAAAAAAGAAATTGAAACCCGCCTGCAGCAAAAGGGTTACACCTTTACACAAGTTCATGTAAGCATGAATATTGATGCGCAAGAAAACATATTTATTAATGAAATCAACATTTCAGGCGTGCCCGAACAGCAGCGGCAAGCACTGCATGATATGTTAAAAAAGGAACTGTCGTTGGAAGTATCGGTACAATGAAGGAAAAATTAGAAAAAATCAAACTGTTTCAAAATTTCAATAACATTCCGAAACAAAAGTGGATGAAAATCATGCTCATTGTCGGTATCTTAGCCATTGCGGGCATTTTTTTAAGTGATAGTTTTACGGCGAAAAAAAGTGAAAGCGAAAATGAAAGCGGGAACACCGCACAAGCGCTTAGAGAGTATGAAGAGCTCACCGAGCAAAAGCTGCAGGAGATTCTTTCAAAAATAGACGGTATCGGCGCATGTCGGGTTATGCTCACGCTGGACAGCGGCGGTGAAAAGGTGTATTCCTCCGACAAAGAGAGCGATACGCAAACAGGCGAACAAAGCGCATCTTCATCGGAAAAAAGCAGTTTTGTTATTGTGGATGATGAAGGGCAAAAGCCTGTATTGGAAAAAGAAATTGAGCCGAGAATCAGAGGCGTAATTGTGGTGTGTGAGGGAGCGGATGATGTGTATGTGCGCCAAGCAGTCATCGAGAGTATTCGTGCCGGTCTTGGCATATCAAGTGCAAATATTAGTGTTGTAAGAGGAGGCAAAAATGGCTAATACAACGGTAAAACAAACAAAAAAAGGCAAGAAAGCCAAAATCATTGCGGCGCTTATGGTGTTTCTCTTAGGCGGTGCCTTGTTCGCAAACTGGTATATCAATTCGGCAGGTATGCCCTTTGCCGTATCCGGTTCTACCACATCGGAGGATAAGCTCGGAGAAGCGCAATATGTCAGCGCAACGACTGCGGCATCCGATTATTTTAATGAGAGTAAGCTCAACCGGGAAAAGACACGGGATAAGACCATGAGCGAGCTCAGTGCCGTGATTGATAGCGATAAGTCCACAAGCGAGCAAAAGAAAAAGGCGGTGGATACCTATGCAAAATTATCCGAGCGCGCCCAGCTGGAAACAGATATGGAAGCGCTTATTTGTGCAAAGGGCGTAAGTGTTTGCATGGTTGTGCTGGGGGATAAAAGCTGCGAGGTGATTGTACCCGAGAGTGAGTTAAACGATACCATTGCCATGCAAATTAAAGAGATTGTTGCAAATAAAAGTGAGATAGATGCATCTCATATTACGGTGAGCACGGCAAAATAAGAATTGTCGAGCTGTTTGCTCGACAATTCTTATTTGTGCAGTCAGCGGTCAGCGGTCAGCCGTTAGCGATTGGCGGCGTTGCTACGCAACGCATTTAAACCGGGTGCGGGTGTCCCGCCCTTGGCTGGCTGCCGACTGCCGGCTGCCTACTGCTGAGCGTTAG
>JAFWGH010000095.1 GCA_017512465.1 Clostridia bacterium | reverse complement strand
TTGAAGAAATTATCACAAAAATTTCTTCGCGAGAGGTGCGTCGCAGTTTTGGTTATTGCACTAAGATAAGGCGAAACGGTGAAGGAATGCTGACGCATTGCGAAGCGTTTTAACGCAATATTAGGGGAAAAGAGGCAACAAAACCTATTAAGGTTCGGTTCCTTTTACCCTAAGCAAAGCTTGCAACTGCTTGCAACACAAGCAGCTGTAAGCAACGCGAACAACTGCGACCAAAAAGAGCAACGAGGCGTCTTCTTGAGACAGCCCCTTTTTTACAGCATTTTTCGCGATTTTTACAAAGCGGTTGTATTTTAAAAAAAATATGGTAAAATAGATGCGAGGTGAACAATATGAAAAAAATACTCTCTCTCATATTATGCCTGAGCATCGTACTCGGCACCCTGTGTATGGCGGGTGTGCCTTCTTTTGCCTTAGGCAATACCGTGGCAAAGGATTATGTGCAAAAGCATGTGCGCGCATTTGCCGACTTTGTTAAGGCGCGCGGTACATATCGTGACGGCTACAACTGTTATGTGTACACGGAGGATGAATTCTATCAGGCGGAAGAGGGCATCCTTGCTTCAAATGCGTACTTATATTTCCAAGAGGAAGATGTGGTTTTGATGTGCGATTTGACGAGTGAATCTCCGCGCATGAAGTGCACATTAATGCTGAGTATTCCGTATACTTATAACACGCAGGCGAATGTTTTATTTCGCTTTGCGTATCTTGACTCGGACGATACTTTTATGGCAACCTCTTTCATAGATATCCCGAATTACAACGGCAAAAATGCGACCTTTTATTGCGATTTGGACATACCGGATGAGGAAGACTACGCCGCATTTAATAAAGCCTGCAACGGACTCTTAAACAGCGCACTGATGCTTTTGGATGAGGGGTTAACGGCAAATCAGTGGTCGCCGTGCGGCATTCCCAATTTCGGCTTCTGCGCCTATTGCAACTACCACTACATGGTTTTGCGTCCCGACCCTGCAACAACTGCGCAAAACGGTTGCTCCAACAGCAAAATTTGCCGCTACTGCGGACTGTACCAAAAGGGCACCAATACGGTTTATAAAATTGCAAGCATCAAATTAAGCAAAACCGCCTTTTACTACAACGGCAAGGTGCAAACCCCAAAGGTGACGGTTAAAGACAGCAAGGGCAAGGTTTTAAAGGAAAAAATCGATTACACCATTTCACTCTCCAAGGGCAGAAAAGCGCTGGGAAAATACGCGGTAGTCGTGACATTTAAAGGCAAATACAGCGGCAAAAAGACACTGTATTACACTATCAATCCCGCCAAAACGGCCATTAAGAAACTGACACCTGCCAAAAAAGCGATGGGCGTTCAGTGGAATAAGGTGGGCGGTGTTTCCGGCTACCAGATTCAGTACAGCACAAAAGCGAATTTTTCCGGTGCCAAAACCGTGAATGTCAAAGGGGCAACAACGCTCTCCAAAAAGCTCACGGGGCTCGGCAGCGGCAAAGCGTGTTATGTGAGAATCCGCACATATAAAGCGACAACATTTTCCGGACAAAAAGTGTATGTATATTCGGGCTGGTGTGCGGTGAAAAATGCAAAGGCAAAATAAACATGAAAAGAGTATTTTCTATCATCGGGATACTCGCGCTATTGTGCGCGGTGTACGGCTGCTCGGCGCGGCAAACGGATATTACGGAAGCTGATGCACCGCAGGTAAAAAGCCTCATAAACAGCGCCATCCTAAATGAGGAAAGAGACGGGTATGACCATGAGCCGGGGGATGTCTTCGGCGAAGCACACCATGTGTTTGCTTGTTATGAAGGCAATTTGAGCGGCAAAGACCGCAGCGAGTGTATGACCGTGTATTTATATTATGTATGCGGTTATTATACGGCTGACGGCGAACAGCGCGGTGGCAGTGCCGTACCCGCTGCCATTGTTTTGAACCGAGCCGGCGACACGTGGACATTGGAACAGATTTGGCATCCGCGAGAGGGTGACGATTACAATAAAGATTTGAAAGCGACATTTCCGTCCGCAGTATACAAAGAGCTGTGCACGTATGAAGAGAATCATAATGAAAATATAAAAGTATTGGAACAGCAAATCATCCGAAATACAAAAAATTAATTTTGCAATTGAAACAGGACTGCGACATCTGCAGTCCTATGTTTTTTGTAAAAATTACAAAACAAAATGTAAAATATACTTGACATTTTGTAAAATACATTGTATACTGAGTATACAAACTTTTTCATTGAAAATTCTGTTTGAATTTTCTATTTCCTTTTCTTTCAAATAGGCGGGAGGTATACTCCCGCCCGCTTTTTCATTGGAGGAAAAAGAGTGGAGGCAAAGATTTGAAAAACTTAAAAATGAAGGCAGCGCGGGTGGCAAAAGACATGTCGCAGGAAAAGCTTGCCGATGCCGTCGGTGTAACAAGACAAACCATTTTAATGATTGAAGCGGGAAAATAGAATCCGTCCTTGGGGCTTTGCATTGATATTTGCAAGACCTTGGACAAGACACTTGATGCGCTTTTTTGGCATGAGGATAATCATGAAGAATAATGCAGTCAAATCGGATGAAAGAACAGCTAAAATCACCGGCAGAGCGGCGGCAGTTACCCTGATTTTGCTCTGGGCGGCATTGGTGATTGTCGGTATTTATAAAACAGTGAAATACGGCGCGGGAAGCACCACCGAGGAGATTCTTTTATTCCTGGGCTCTTTGCTGGTTTTCCTTATATTAAAGCACCGCAAAGAGACTGTGGATTTGCCCAAAGACTTTTTCGGCCGTCCGCTGCCGACCGCACCGGACGGTAAGGATAAACGCGTGAGAATCAAGGCATATGTTGTCGATTCACTTTTAAATGGTGTATTGCTTGCGGCGCTCAATGTGGGGCTTAACCAACTCAATCGGAATTTTAGCTTTACCACGATTGATTGCGGCAGTGTCTTTTTGACCATACTCGTAAACGGTGCAATGGATATTGCGGTCATAAGCGCCGTGTTTATGCTCATCAATTACATCTGGGGCGAGCACAATATCAAAAAATATAATGCCATGCTTGCAGAAGAGGATGAAGTGTAGCCAAAAAACGATAAAATTATTGACAATTTATTAATATTATTATATTATAGTAAAACAGTTACGGAGGATTATAAATGGAACATATGGTGATGGATAAGGTTGCGCACCTTATTATTGGGAGAACACTGAAGTTCATTAAAAAAAATCCTGAAAAAAATATGATGAAAATCATCCGTATCGCCAAACGCTTAATGGGAGATACTTTCCCCGCCGGTGCGTATGACGGTATGGTGAAAATGGCGACCGATAAAGACAACAACTGGCACACCTACGCCATGAAAATCATTGAAGAAATTGACCATAAGCAGATTGAAGATATGCTTGTGGCTTTTGGTCTGCACGGCGCGATTTACGGCACCAAAAAAGTGCGCGAAAACCGCGAGAAATACGGCTGTAATATTCCCTTTATTCTCCTGCTCGACCCCACAAGTGCCTGCAATTTGCGCTGCAAGGGCTGTTGGAGTGCGGAGTATAACCATCACCTGAATTTAACCTTAGAGCAGATGCAAAGCATTGTTGCGCAGGCAAAGGCGCTGGGCACAAGAATCTTTATGTTTACCGGCGGTGAGCCGCTGGTGCGCAAAAAGGATGTTTTGAGACTCGCTAAGGAAAATCCGGAATGTGTCTTTTTGGCGTATACCAACGGCACGTTGGTGGATGAAGCGTTTGTCAAGGAATTAAAGCAGTGCGGCAACTTCCTGCTCGCACTCTCCGTTGAGGGCGATGAGCAGAGCAACGATGCGCGCCGCGGCAAGGGCATTTATCAAAAATCGAGAGCCGCCATGCAACTGCTTAAAAAGCACAAATGTCTGTTTGGCATTTCCGTGTGCTACACCTCTCAAAATTTAGATGCCGTTACGGAAGATGCATTTTTTGATGATATGATAGCGGCAGGTGCCCGCTTCGGCTTGTATTTTCACTATATGCCTGTCGGCAGCGGCGCAGTACCGTCTCTGATGCCGACACCGGAGCAGCGCGTGAAGATTTATCGTAAGCTGCGCGAGGTGCGTTCCTCCGGAGAAGGCGCAAAGCCTTTCTTTGTGATGGATTTTCAAAATGACGGCGAGTTTGTCGGCGGCTGTATCGCAGGCGGCAGAAACTATTTCCACATTAACGCAGCCGGCGATATGGAGCCGTGTGTGTTTGTGCATTACAGCGATTCCAACATTAAAGATAAAACCATTTTGCAGGCGCTGCAAAGTCCGCTCTTTATGGCGTATTATCACAACCAGCCGTTTAATGATAATCATTTAAGACCGTGTCCGATGCTCGAAAATCCCGATATGTTGCGCAAAATGGTGGGTGAAGTCGGTGCGGTTTCCACCAACATGATTGCGAGCGAGAGTGTGGAAGAGCTGTGCGGCAAGTGTGATGATTATGCCGCAAAATGGATGCAAACGGCGGATACGCTGTGGAAAGCGCAGGATAGATATGCGCCGTTTACACAGTATTATCGGGATGAAGCAAAGTGAGGTGCATTGCATCCCGCCGTCGTGCAAAATAAATGTGTTTCGATATATAATTAAATTTATATAAAAATTTAGTCGAGGGGGAAAAGACTATGAACAATATGGATTGGACAGTGATTGCCGCCTTTGTGCTGTATTTTGTCGGTATGCTTTCCATAGGTTTCTTCTTTATGAGGGGACAAAAGAATGAGAAAGAATACTTTATCGGCGGCAGAAAAATGGGTCCGTGGGTAACTGCCATGAGCGCGCAGGCTTCCGATATGAGCGGCTGGCTGCTGATGGGTTTCCCGGGCAGCATTTTGGCGTTCGGTTTAGGTAAAGTCTGGATTGGTATCGGTTTGGCTATCGGTACGGCGCTGAACTGGATTTTTGTTGCAAAAAGACTCAGAAATTTTTCGGCTGCCGCAAATGATTCCATTACGCTTCCGCAGTATTTAAGAAATCGTTTTGCAACCGAGAGCAAGGCGCTGCAAATCATTTGCGCGATTGTATTCCTCGTATTCTTCACAATTTATGTGGCATCGAGCTTCTCTGCGGGCGCAACTGTTTTCGCATCGATTATCCCGCAGCTGCAGGGTCATGAGAATATTGCACTGCTGCTGTTTGCGCTTATCATCATCATTTACACCTTCTCGGGCGGCTTCAAGGCAGTTTGCTGGACAGACTTTTTCCAGGGTATTTTAATGCTCGTTGCCATGCTCGCCGTGCCGCTGATGATGCTTGTAAGCAAAGATATGGGCGTGGGTTCTGTTGAGCCTATCGCGGTTTTGAGCAAAGAGCCTCTCGAAACCGGCGCGTATTCACTCAATCCGTTTAATGCCTCTTGGAAAGATATTATTTCCGGTCTTGCCTGGGGTCTCGGTTACTTCGGTATGCCGCACATCCTTGTGCGCTTTATGTCTATCAGAAAGGCAAAGGAAGTGAAAAAGAGCGCTACCGTTGCGATTATTTGGGTTATTTTAACCTTGGGCGCTGCGATTGTGATTGCAGTTCTTGCCGCTAAGACAAGCACCGGTAACGGCTTGGTAAATGAATTTATTAATTTATTGAAAACCGGCGGACAGGGCACCCCGCAAGAAAGAGTGTTTATTGAGATTGTTATTAAAATCTTCCCGGGCTTCATCGCAGGCATTTTGCTTTCGGCAATTATCGCCGCAGCCATGAGTACCGCGGACAGCCAGCTGCTGGTAGCATCCTCCTCCTTCACCAGCGATATTTACAAGCCTGTATTCAGAAAGAATGCTTCCGATAAGGAAACCCTTTGGGTCGGCAGAGCCGTTGTGGCAATTGTTGCCGTGGTTGCTTACTTTATCGCTTCGAGCAAAGGTGAGTTTGCTTCCTCCATTATGGGTATGGTTGAAAACGCCTGGGGCGGCTTCGGTGCTGCCTTCGGTCCGGTCATCATCCTCTCCCTGTTCTGGAAACGCTTTACATACAAAGGTGCGATTGCCGGCGTGGTCGGCGGTGCAGTGGTCGATGTGCTGTGGCTCATCTTCTTGTCCGATTCCACCGGTATCTACGAATTGGCACCCGGCTTTGCAGCAGGTCTTATCTGTGCCGTTGTCGTCACCTTAATTGACAAGAAGCCGTCAGAAAAAGTAGTTGCCATCTACGAAGCAGGTGTAAAAGGCGAAGAAAACTAACTTCTCACGGATAATAACTTGTTTCTCGAGCGAAATTTTGCGCTTTTTTTCCTCGCTTTACACAAAGTAAAGCTTCGCTCAAGAATCGCGAAATTTCATCTCGATTAACTGCGTTCTTATTCCGCTCAAAGTCAGTTTTCCCCGCCTTGGCGAAGAATAATTATGTTGTTCACAGCAATCATTCCCCGCCTTGGCGAAGAATAATTATGTTGCTCAAAGCAATCGTTCCCCGCTTTGGCGAAGAATAATTATGTTGCTCAAAGCAATCATTCCCCGCCTTGGCGAAGAATAATTATGTTGCTCAAAGCAATCATTCCCCGCCTTGGCGAAGAATAATTATGTTGTTCAAAGCAATCATTCCCCGCCTTGGCGAAGAATAATTATGTTGTTCAAAGCAATCATTCCCCGCCTTGGCAAAGAATAATTATGTTGCTCACAGCAATCATTCCCCGCCTTGGCGAAGAATAATTATGTTGCTCAAAGCAATTATTCCCTGCCTTGGCGAAGACTAATCGCTTTGCTCAAGTGAATAGTGAAGAATGAATAGTGAATAGTTGAGGGCGGGCTCCGCCCGCACCCGATTTTAATGTGCCGCAGAGCGGCACCACCATTCTCCAACTGCCGGCTGCCGATCGCCGACTGCCGGCTGCCGATCGCCGACCGCTGACCGCCGACTGCCGACCGCTGACTGCTTATAATTAAAATAATACTTTACAAATAATAGCCTTTGTGCTATAATGCAAATACTGCCGATTTTCGGTCTATTGCGTATGCCCCAAACAGGTGTGCATTCCGCACTCCGGGGAGTCACTGTTACTTTAGGCTGAGAGTTTGGAGAATATAGTAAAGGAGTGAATCATCATGACAAAAGAAGAGAAAAATGCAATTATCGCCGAGTATGCAACACATGAAGGCGATACCGGTTCTCCGGAAGTACAAATTGCCGTACTCACCAAGAGAATCAACGATTTGAACGAGCATTTGAAGATTTACAAGAAGGATAACCATTCCCGCCGTGGTCTTCTCAAAATGGTCGGTCACAGAAGAAATCTTTTAGCATACCTGAAAAAGGTAGATATCGAGAGATATCGTGCACTTGTTAAGAGATTAGGGCTTCGTAAGTAAGAGCCATATGCAGACGAAACATTTATGTTTCGTCTGCATTTTGACTTTAATTATTTAAAAAATTTTAAAACATGCGAATGAAATAAGATGAAACTCGCTTAAAATTTTTGCGTTATCAAAAAAGATTTTAAGTGCGCAGCAGTTTGTTGCGTGGAATTTTGTTCTTAGACAAGCCAAATAACGCAGAGAAATACTTTGTGTATTTCCGAGTATATTTGGCGAAAGATAAGGGCAAAAGAACCGCAATAAACCGAGTTTCATTGAGTGGAATGAGCGTAAAAAAAGAAAGGAATTAATAGAGCAGGTACCAGTTAGCCGCAAATCATGTGTTCGGATTGCCGAACATATCATTTGTTGCTAACACCGGCTCTAAGGTACAAGAACATGGCAATGTTTGAAGAAATGAAATTTGACAATTTCAGAAAATTTGAAACCGAGCTTGCCGGCAGACCCCTCGTGGTGGAAACCGGTAAATTGGCACAGCTTGCAGGCGGTTCCTGCTTGGTGCGCTACGGTGAAACAGAAGTGCTTTGCAATGCAACCGCATCGGCAAAACCCAGAGAGGGCGTGGATTTCTTCCCCTTGAGTGTGGATTTTGAAGAGAAGTTGTACTCTGTCGGTAAAATCCCCGGCTCCTTCGGCAGAAGAGAGGGCAAGCCGAGCGATAAAGCCATTCTCGCTTCGCGCGTGATTGACAGACCCATCAGACCCCTGTTCCCGAAGGACATGAGAAATGATGTGGGTGTCGTTGCCACCGTAATGAGTGTGGACCCCGACTGCAGCCCGGTGATTACGGCAATGATTGGTGTATCGATTGCCATTTCCATTTCCGACATCCCGTGGGATGGTCCGATTTCCGGCGTGGAGGTTGGTCTTGTTGAAGGTCAAATCATCATCAACCCGACCGAGGAACAGGCGGAAAAGAGCGAAATGAAAATCACCGTTGCTTCCACCGATTCCCTGGTGGCAATGATTGAAGCAGGCGCTAACGAAGTGGCAGATGAGGATGTGTATGACGGCATCATGAAAGGCCACGAAGCCAACCAAAAGATTGTGGAATTTATCAAAGGCATTCAAGCCGAGGTTGGCAGAGAAAAGTTTGCATTTGAATCCAACGACCCGGATCCCGATATGTACGAAGCGGTTAAAGAATTCTGCATTGAGGATGTCAAAAAAGCACTCGATACCGATGATAAGAGAGTGCGTGATGAAGCCTTAAAGCCGATTTATGATGCAGTTCATGAAAAGTTTGATGAGGACTATCCCGAGCAGGAAGAAAAATTGGAGGAATGTCTTTACAAGCTCCAAAAATACATCGTGCGCCGCTGGCTCTTAGATGAAGGCAAGCGTGTGGATGGCAGAGATATCAACCAAATTCGTCCGCTCGCCGCTGAGGTAGATGTGCTTTCAAGAGTACACGGCTCCGGCTTGTTCACCAGAGGTCAAACCCAGGTGCTCACCGTGGCAACCCTCGGCTCTGTTGACGCTTCTCAAAAGTTAGACGGTATCGATAACGAAGATAAAAAGAGATATATTCACCACTACAATTTCCCCTCCTACTCCGTAGGTGAAACCAGACCCTCCAGAGGTCCCGGCAGAAGAGAAATCGGTCACGGTGCATTGGCGGAAAAGGCATTATTGCCGGTTATCCCCACAGTTGAGGAATTCCCCTATACCATGCGCCTTGTATCTGAAGTCGTATCCTCCAACGGTTCCACCTCTCAGGGCTCTATCTGTGCATCCACATTGGCGCTCATGGCAGCCGGTGTGCCGATTAAAGCACCCGTAGCCGGTATTTCCTGCGGCTTAATTACCGAGGGCGACAGATTTATGACCATGGTCGACATTCAAGGTCTTGAGGACTTCTTCGGCGATATGGACTTTAAGGTTGCCGGTACACACAAGGGTATTACCGCCATTCAAATGGATTTGAAGGTGCACGGCTTAACCCCCGCAATTATTAAAGAAGCGCTTGAAAAGACCAGATTGGCAAGATATGAAATTATCGACAAGGTGCTTTTAAAGGCAATTCCGGAGCCGAGAAAAGAGCTTTCGAAGTATGCGCCTAAGATGTTTACGATTAAGATTGACCCCGAAAAAATCGGTGATGTTATCGGTAAGCAGGGCAAGGTCATTCAAAAGATTCAAGCGGACTTTGATGTTGAAATCAGCATTGAAGAGGATGGCAGTGTCTTTGTTGCAGGCTTGGATACCGACAAGTGTCAGGGTGCGATTGCGTGCATTGATACAATTGCCAATGACCCGGTGCCGGGCACCATTTATAACGGCGTGGTTACAAGATTGATGAGCTTCGGTGCCTTTGTGGAAATCGCACCCGGCAAGGAAGGTCTTGTGCACATCAGCCACCTCGATGTCAAGAGAACCGAGAAGGTTGAGGATGTGGTTGCTGTCGGCGACCAGATTATGGTAAAGGTGCTTGAGATTGACGACCAGGGCAGATTAAATCTCTCCCGAAGAGAAGCGCTCATTGAAATTGAAGGCTTAACCCCCGAAAATGATTTGAGCGAGGACAAGCCCAGAGGCGGCAGAAGACCGAGACGCCCGCGCAAATAACATTAAGATATAACAAATCTCCACCGACAGCTTGTCGGTGGAAATTTTTATAAATATATTGCATTTTTTCACACTTTAATTTATAATTATTTTAGAAAAAAGTATATTTCAGTTTTTATGAGACTATACTACCGATGTATCAACAAAGGAAGGTGATTAACATGAAAAAAATTCTTAGCATAGCTTTGGTACTCGTGTGTGTTTTTTCCGTGTTCTCATTTTCATTTGTGTGCGCTGATGCGGCAACTACGGTCGAGAAAACAATAGTACAAAAAAATATTGATAACTTTGTCAAATTCTTAAAGACCAAAACCTATTCCGCAAACGATAAGTGTTATTCTTTCCAAGAGGAAGACGGGGCACACGAGAAAGAGATTTATAAGCTGACCTATTATTACTATGAGGAAGGCACTATTTGCTTTAAAACTACCTATGAGTATTTTAATAATAAGGTTTTTATCGATCTCTATATTCCTCAGCAGTATGGCGGCACTGCGACAATGGACATTGATTTCCGCGGCTCCGATGGAGAAACGCTGTTGGCAAAATCGGTGATAGATATACCCAACTATACCGGCAACAATGCAGAATTTGAGAGACTCGGCGGCAATTCGAAGGATACGAATTGGGAAGCCGCCTGCCGTACCCTTACCAAGAATGCTCTGATTAATGCGGATGAAAAAATATATAAAAACCGCAATGAACTCGGCTTGACCGCATTTGGGTTTACAGGCTTGTGCCGTACACATTTAAATGACACACTGGTTACGAAAGCAACCATGTCTGCAAACGGCAAGCTTGCCTGCCACTGGTGCTCGCGCATAGTGTCAATTCCCAAAATCGCCTCGGTGAGTTTAAACGCAACTGCTTTCTACTATACCGGCAAGGCGATTACACCGACCGTTACCGTGAAGGATGCCAAGGGCAAGACCTTGAAAAAGGGCTCGGATTACACCGTCAGCTATGCTTCCGGCAGAACAGCGTACGGTAAATATACCGTTAAAGTGACCTTTAAAGGCAATTACAGCGGCTCAAAGGTGCTGTATTTTACCGTCAATCCCGCAAAGCCGGCTGTTAAATCTTTAGCGGCAGCCAAAAAAGGCTTTACTTTAAAATGGAAGAAGGTAGGCTCGGTTTCCGGCTATCAAATTCAGTACAGCACAAAATCCGATTTTTCAGGTGCAAAAAGCGTAACGGCTAAAGGTGCCAACACACTGGCAAAAACCGTGGGTTCCTTAAAATCAGGCACTAAGTATTATGTGCGCATCAGAAGCTATAAAGCAGTTACCTTCTCCGGTGAAAAAGTGTATATCTATTCCGGCTGGCGCACGGCAGGCAGTGTAAAAGCAAAATAGAAAACAAACAGCAGCAGGATGGGCGATCCCCATCCTGCTATTTTTCTTTGAAAAACGAGCAAGGTTTGCGCAGCGAACATACTTATACTTGACGAAATATGCAATCATTGGTACAATAAGGATAATATTTATAATATCAGAAAGGAAAAAACCATGAAAAAAGTCATCAGTCTTTTATTGGCGGTGTTGATGATTGCCGGTGTGTTGGGCATCAGCTTTAGTGCAAGTGCCGAACAAGCGGATTTGCCGATTGACGGCACGGAAATCTCCGGTAACACAACAAAAGAGGCTCATTATAATACCTATACTTTCACATTGGAAAAAAGGGGCACGGTGGAGTTTACTGTTGTTGCAGATGCCAAGCTGCGCTTAATCACCCTGCAAAATGAAAAAACAGGTGATGTCCGGAGTGTGGTAAACTATAGTGCCGACGATTTTAAAACAGACACTTTTGTACAAAAAAGCGGATTGTTTTATTTGGAAGCCGGCGATTACAGCGTTGAGCTTTACGGTGTGGAAACGAGCTATATGCTCAGTGCAAAGTACACGGAGTATACTGCTGCCGACGGCAGCAAAACTTTGAGTGTGTCAAAGCCCTCCACTCTCTTTTTCAGCCAGTGGAGCAAGCCGCATTCGCTCAAAGTAATAGTAAAAAAGGCGTATCGCGTTTCCTTTGAGATTGAGCACGGTATGCCGATTGCCTGCAATGTGAAAAAGGCAGACGGTACGGTGGTATACAGCACCAAAAATTTCAATTCCGGCACAACGACCTCGCCCGCAAAGCAGGAGATTTCGTTTAATCTGGCGAAGGGTACATATTATTTGAACCTGCGTGCATTACCCGGAAAGAAAAATGCCAATGAAACCGGCGGCATCTACACCGTAACCACCAAGGTGGGTGTTTATGTGAAGCCTCCGGTATCCTTCGGTACCATTACAAGAAAAACCAATGCATTAACCATATCCTACAATAAGGTTAAGGGTGTAGCCGGTTATGAGGTTCAGCGCTCGAGCGGCACCAAATGGGTGGATACCAAAAGGGGTAATTCCGTGACGTGCGCATTTAAAAAGCTAACTGCGGGCACGGTTTACAAATTCCGCGTGAGAAGCTATGTGGTGGAAAACGGAAAGAAATATTACAGCGATTGGAGCAAAACCTATAAATCAGCTACCAAACCGGAGCAGGTAAAAATCAAGAGCGTTAGCTCCGATAAGGCCGGCAAAGTGACTACCCAGTGGTATAAAAGCACGGGTAACTGCACGGGCTATGAAATAGCTTTCAGCTATGACCGTTTTAATACGATTGGTTGGAAAACCACTGTATCGGCCGGTAAGAAGGATATTCAGTCCCTTGCCGTGCTTAAACTCAAAAGCGGAAGGCTCTGCTATGTGAAAGTGCGCGCTTATACCGTGTGCGGCAGTCAAAAGGTTTATGCGCCCTGGTCATTATATTCCAGCGTATATGTAAAATAAGTTCGTAACACAAAAAGCAAGGCTTAGCCTTGCTTTTTGCGCAGCAAATACTTCATATGCCGAAGGCACACTTCATTGCACACAATTTCATTTGCCGCAGGCGAACTTCATTCAGTGCGCAGCGCTGTAAAGCACACTCAAAGGTTGAGTGTGCTTCAGAGTGTCGACAAAGTGGCTAAAACCGCACGACAATATTTTTTTGTTAAAACTAAAAGATTAAAACTTCAATAATTTTAGAAAATAATATCATAATCTTTTAAAAAAGAGAGGGTAAAAATCGCCGTAACCACGGCGATTTTGTGCTTTTGCCAGCCTCTGCTTGCGGTACCTATGTACAGCTCAGCGCAGAGGCTGACAAATTTTATCTCACTTTCTCGACCTCTGCCAGCTTGTAGACAAATGATTTTG
>JAFWGH010000094.1 GCA_017512465.1 Clostridia bacterium | reverse complement strand
GCGCTCACCTCCCCTCGTCAAGGGGAGATACAAAGCGGTTGAGCCGCTTACAGCGGCTTTTTTTGAACGTCCAATTCACTCTTACTCTTTGTTTGCTCCGCAAACCCGACAAATACAAAGATGATTGTATTTACTCGGATTTTATCCACCTTTTTTCAGCCGGGCGAGCGAAGCGAGCAAAACCACCGCAGTTGGTTCTATGGTCAATTTGACCGCTTGCGGAGGAAGGGTAGTCGACACACCCGCACTTGATTATAAACGGTGCGATGTGGGCATCGCACCCTACAGGAATGTGGTGATTTTACGCATTATTGTAGGGAACGATGCCTACATCGTTCCGTAATAGAGCGAAGCGGAACGGGAGCGGGTGTCCCGCCATCAATTCTTCATCATTCATCATTCATTCTTCACTTGCAAAAATAACAGCCGCCTCGCTGTGGCGGCTATTATTTTATGCATTGTTTTCCGATTGTAAAATTTTCTTTATGGCGGCAAGCTTTTGTTCCGTCTCTTCAATTTGCGCAATCATATCTTCCGTGTTTTTGAGATTGTAATCGCTCAATCCCAAAAGATAATCGGTTGTCACACCGAAAAACTCCGCAAGCTGCACAATAGCATAGCTGTCCGGATTCGTGCGCCCGATTTCATAATTGGAAAGTGTTTTTTGGTCAATACAGGTTTCACGCGCCACATCTGCCTGGCGCAGTCCTTGAGCTTTTCTTAATTGCTTAATTCTGTTCATAATCCGTCTCCGTATTACATGGTGCAATCTTTTGCTTGAAAAGTACCTTTTTTATGGTGCCGCCGCTGTGTCAGCGTTTACTCGCTCTTATTATAACATAATTGTTTCATTTTGCATACTGTTTTTGCATTTATTTTTGAAAAATTTGACTTCATTCGCTGCATGTGCTATTATAGTAATACATATATGTATATTGCTTGCGGTGCGAGTGCCTCGCACCGCAAGCAGACATTCAAGACTTACTTTTAAAGACTAATGTGTATCGGTATATTTGGAGGTAAAAATGTCTGAGGTATTGGAAAGATTATTTGAAACACAAGGTACTACCGTATTTTTGCTTAGAGCACTCACGGCGCTGATTTTGGGTTCTTTAATCGGCTTTGAAAGGCAGTGGACAAGGCACCCTGCCGGCTTAACCAATATTTTGGTGTGCTTAGGCTCTTTCTTCTTCACATCCTTTTCCTTTATTTTTACCAATGACCCCCTGCTGCATGACATCAGAGATATCACGCGTGTTGCCGCACAGGTAGTTACCGGTATCGGTTTTCTCGGCGCCGGTGTTATCATGCGCCAGGGCTTAAACATTAAAGGCTTAAATACCGCGGCGACCATTTGGTGCTCCGGTTCCATCGGTGTACTGTGTGCTTACGGTAACCTGTGGCTGCCCATTATTGCCACGATTGCGGTGTTAATAGTCAATGTGTTCCTGCACCCGATTGCACAAAAGATTCGCCATCACAGAAGCGGCAAAGCCGAAACAGAAGAAAAAGAGGGCTTAATCCGCATTATCTGTGAGAAGGATAGAGAGTTTTATGTGCGCTCGCTGATGATGCAGATGGTTGCAGCAGAGAGCATTGTGCTCAAAAACCTGCAAACCTCCGATACGGAAGATAAAATCAAAATTAAAGCCACGGTTGTGGCGGATGAAACGCAAGAGGAAACACTCGAAAAAATCATTGCAAGGCTCAGTGTGGAGAAGGGTGTTGTTTCCGCAGGCTGGTTCGAGCTGTAAAGCGACAAAATTTGCTTGACAGGAGCGGGCAAAAGCTTTAAAATGAACAGCTGTAAATTTACATATTTTTGATAATTTCGGAGGTATACCTATGGATACTAGAGTAGCGCTTATCAGCATTATTGTGGAAGAAGGCTCGGCAACGGATGAAGTCAATGCGGTTTTGCATGAGTTTAATTCCATTATCATCGGCAGAATGGGGATTCCCTACCGCAAGAAGGATATCGGTATTATCTCCATCGCGGTGGATGGCACACAAGATACCATCAATACCTTAGCCGGCAACATCGGTAAGATAGACGGTGTTACCGCGAAAACGATTTATTCCCAAAAATGATTCAAAATACCCATATGTGTATTGCAAATCTGCACTGTTTCTTCGCGCCGCTTTTTGCCTAAAAAAGCCTCGCAATACACAGTGATTCAAAATACCCATATGTGTATTGCAAATCTGTACTGTTTCTTCGCGCCGCTTTTTGCCTAAAAAAGCCTCGCAATACACAAAGTATTGCTTGCGTTTTTTTAAACAAAAATCAGCGCAAATTAACAGCACATCTTTACAACACCCAATGAGTATTTTGAATCAGGAAATAAATAATAATAGATTTAAAAAAGATTTTAGTAAATTGTATTATTGAAAATAATAACTCTCTGACATCAAAAAGAAATTTGAGATGAAAGATTGGGCAAAAAAAGCTAACACTGCGCGCCCAATCGGGCGCGCTTTTTTTAGCGGTTTTCAACCGCTAAAAAAATTCGGAATTCGTAGTTCGGAATCATTCGGAATTATTGGTGGCAACGCGTAGCGTTGCATTTTAAAAGCGAAGCGAAAAAAGGAGCAATCATGTCTTTACAATCCACCCCTTCCGCGAACAGAATCCATATCGGCTTTTTCGGCGCGCGCAATGCCGGTAAATCCAGCACCGTAAATGCGTTTACGGAGCAGGAGCTTGCTGTCGTTTCCGATACCAAAGGCACCACGACAGACCCGGTATTAAAAGCTATGGAGCTGCTGCCGCTCGGGCCGGTGATGATTATTGACACACCGGGCTTTGATGATGTCGGCACGCTCGGTGAAATGCGTGTAAAAAAGACCTTGCAAATATTGCGCAAAACAGATATTGCTGTTTTGGTGGCAGATGCAACAGCACCGCTCGGTGCATGTGAGCAGGAGTTAATCGGGCTGTTTCGGCAGCGGGATATTCCGTATTTGATTGCGTATAACAAGTGCGATTTGTTGCAAGAGCGCCGGGAATTAAGTGCGCATGAAATGTATATCAGCGCCAAAACAGGCGAGGGCATTCATGCCCTAAAAGAAGCGTGCGCATCTGTGCGCAGTGCGCAGGCGGAAAAACCGATTATAGGCGATTTACTCGAGCGCGGTGATACCGTGATTTTGGTGGTACCGATTGATGAATCCGCACCCAAAGGCAGGCTAATACTGCCGCAGGTGCAAACCATTCGCGATATTTTAGATGTCGGCGCCCGGGCGCTGGTGGTAAAAGAGAGTGAATTAAAAAATGCGCTCGAAGCACTGAGCGCACCGCCGAAAATGGTCGTTACCGATTCGCAGGTGTTTGAGCTTGTCTCGCGCATCGTGCCGCCGGAGGTGCCGCTCACTTCCTTTTCCATTTTAATGGCACGCTATAAAGGCTATTTAGAGACCGCCTATAAGGGTGTGAAGGCACTCGGTACACTGCGGGAAGGCGATATGGTTCTTATTGCCGAGGGCTGTACCCATCACCGCCAGTGTAACGATATCGGTACCGTGAAAATTCCCCGCTGGTTAAAGCAGTATACCGGCAAAGAGATTCACATTGAAACCTGCTCCGGCACCGAATTTCCGGAGGATGTGAGCGCCTACAAGCTGGTGATTCATTGCGGCGGGTGTATGCTGACAGAGCGCGAGGTGAAGTACCGCATGAATACCTGCTTGCAAGCCGGTATTCCCTTTGTCAATTACGGCGTGCTCATTGCGTTTATGAACGGCATTTTACCGCGCGCAGTGGAAATGTTACATTTAGAGGATGAATAATAAAGAATTAATTGATAAACTCAATACGCAAAAAGCGCTTTCCAAATATGAGTGGGTGCAGTTGTTTCGCTCTTTTTCGCAAGAGGACAGGCTCTATGCCGCCGATTTGGCAAGGCACATTGCACTTGAGCGCTTCGGTAAAAAGGTGTATATTCGCGGCATTGTGGAGTTTACAAACTACTGCAAAAATGATTGCTATTATTGCGGCATTCGCTGCTCAAACCGCAATGCACAGCGCTACCGCTTAAATAAAGAGGAAATACTCTCTTGTTGTGATGAAGGGCGCGCACTGGGCTTTATGAGCTTTGTGCTGCAAGGCGGGGAAGACCCCCGATACTCCTTAGAGCAAATGTGCGATATTGTCCGCGCGATTAAGCAGCATCACCCCGACTGCGCGGTAACGCTCTCGCTCGGCGAGCTGTCGGAGCAAGCGTATAAAGCATTATATGAAGCGGGGGCAGACCGGTATTTACTGCGCCATGAAACAGCGGATGCGGCGCATTATGCGAAGCTACACCCTGAAAGCTTAACGCTTGCGCACCGCATGGAGTGCTTGCGCGCTCTCAAAAAAATCGGCTACCAAACCGGCTGCGGTATGATGATAGGCTCACCCTACCAAACACCGGAATGTCTGGCGGAGGATATGCTCTTTATTAAAGCGTTTGAGCCGCATATGGTCGGTGTCGGTCCGTTTTTACCGCATAAAGATACACCGTTTAAGGACTGCCCGCCCGGCTCATATGAAACCACGCTTTTTGTGCTTTCTCTTATCCGCATCATGCTGCCGCAAACCTTGCTGCCCGCAACAACAGCACTAGGCACCGTGCATCCCCTCGGCAGAGAGGAAGGGATAAAAGCGGGAGCAAATGTGGTGATGCCGAATTTGTCGCCAACCGCAGTGCGCAAAAAGTATATGTTGTATGACAATAAGATTTGTACCGGTGATGAATCGGCACAGTGCATAGCGTGCTTAAAAGGCCGCCTTGCCGCTATCGGCTATGAGATAGTGGAGAGCAGAGGCGATTATTCAGCGGTTGGTGACCGCTGAATAATGCGGAATTCGAATTCGGAATTATTGGTGGCAAGGCGGAGCCTTGCAATTTAAAATGCGAGGCAAAGCCTCGCCACCACTCGCTAACTGCTAATGTGCTAACTGCTAATAGGCTTAACTATTATAAATCGTTTTAACAGGAGATATAATTATGTACAACCCCAAATCATTAAAGGCAGAAGAATTTATTGATGATGCCGAGGTATTGGCAACCTTACAATATGCCGAGGAAAACAAGCATAATCGAGAGCTCATTGAGAGCATTTTGCAAAAAGCCGCACCCAAAAAGACCGGCAGAGGTACGGAGTGCGCCGGCTTAACACACCGCGAAGCGAGTGTGTTGCTCGCGTGCGACATTCCCGAAATGACCGAGAAGATGTATAAGCTCGCCAATGATATTAAGCAGGCGTTTTACGGCAACCGCATCGTGATGTTTGCACCGCTGTACTTGTCGAATTACTGTGTCAATCAGTGCGTGTATTGTCCGTATCACTACCAAAACAAGACCATTCCGAGAAAAAAGCTTACCCAAGAGGAAGTAAAGCAGGAGGTAATTGCCCTGCAGGATATGGGGCATAAGCGCCTTGCAATTGAATCGGGCGAGGACCCGGTCAATAACCCGATAGAGTATATTTTGGAGTGCATTAAAACCATTTACTCCATTAAGCATAAAAACGGTGCGATTCGCAGAGTCAATGTCAATATCGCCGCCACCACGGTGGAGAATTACAAAAAGCTGCACGATGCGGGCATCGGCACCTACATTTTGTTCCAGGAAACCTATCACAAAGAGAGCTATGAAAAGCTTCATCCGGCAGGGCCGAAGCATAATTATGCCTATCACACTGAGGCGATGGACAGAGCCATGGAGGGCGGCATTGATGATGTCGGTCTCGGCGTGCTTTTCGGGCTCGAGATGTATAAATATGAATTTGCGGCGCTCTTGATGCATGCGGAGCATTTGGAAGCGGTGCACGGGGTTGGCCCGCACACCATTTCCGTGCCGCGCTTAAAGCGAGCGGATGACATTGACCCGGATGAATTTGACAACGGGATTGATGATGATACCTTTGCCAAAATTGTGGCGTGTATACGTATCGCTGTGCCCTATACCGGCATGATTATCTCCACAAGAGAGAGCGAGCAGTGCCGCAACAAGGTGCTGGATTTGGGTGTTTCCCAAATTTCGGGCGGCTCAAGAACTTCGGTCGGCGGCTATGCCGGCTATGAAGCGGATGAGCGCCCCCACGACACCGAGCAATTTGATGTTTCCGACCAGCGCTCGCTTGATGAAGTGGTTAAGTGGTTAATGGATTTGGGCTATATTCCCTCTTTCTGCACGGCATGCTACCGCGAGGGCAGAATCGGCGACAGGTTTATGAGCCTTTGCAAAACCGGGCAAATCCTCAACTGCTGCCATCCGAATGCGTTAATGACTTTAAAAGAGTTTTTAGAGGACTATGCAAGTCCCGAAACCAAAGCAGTCGGCGAAAAACTCATTCGAGAGGAACTTGAAAAAATCCCGAATGAAAAAGCGAGAAAGCTGGCAAAAGAATATATTGAAAATATCCACTTGGGAAAAAGAGATTTCCGCTTCTAATAGAAAAAGCAGCCTCGGCGATACTTCGCCGAAGCTGCTTTTTTTAATGAATAATGAAGAATGAATAATGAAGAATTGTGGTGGCGAAACTGCGTTTCGCATTTATAATTGCAAGGCTCCGCCTTGCCACCTAAATCAGCCTATTAGCCGTTAGCATATTAGCAGTTAGCGAGTGGTGGCGAGGCTTTGCCTCGCATTTTAAATGACAAGCCTCTCGTGCACCTTTCTTATTCGCTTTAGCGGATATCTCGCATTTTGCATCGCAAAATATATCGAATTGCTTTTGCAATATATCGAGTGCAAAGCACATATCGATTAGCGGCTTTGCCGCGTTTTTAGTTTTCAGTTAGCGAGTTCGCAAAAGCGAACTCACTTTTATAATGCAAGGCTTCGCATTGCCACCTAAATCAGCCTATTAGCCGTTAGCACATTAGCAGTTAGCCGGCATCATTTGTGCAACGCGCATACAGCATTCAGTGCTCACTGACCGCTGCTGTTCCGCATTATGCAGCGTTCAGCCTTTTATAAAACTGCACTAAGAACGGCAGGGCAACGAGTGCCGCCAAAAAGTAGGCAATCGGCTGGGAGAGAAGAATACCCGTTATGCCGAAAAAGCGCGGCAAAATCAAGACCAGCGGGATAAAGAAAAGCCCGTTTTGCGCGCATGCGAGGAAAAACGCTTTTCCGCTTAATCCCACGCTTTGAAACGTCATATTGGCACAGGTAATCGTAGGCATAACACACATGGAAACACAAAGGTATCTGAGTGCCGTGGTGCCGATTTCCACGATTCTTTCTTCACTGCGAAAGAGTTTTACAACATGCGGCGCAATAATGAATGCCACTGCGCTGATGACGCAAAGCACTATGGTTGAAAAAATCCATAAAAAGCGAATCGCTTCACGCACGCGGTCATTTTTGCGCGCACCGTAGTTAAAAGAGCACACCGGCTGGAACCCCTGACCGATACCGATACACACGCTAAACATAAACATAAACAGCTTTGCTACAATGCTGATAGCGGCAATGCATTCATCCCCGAAGGGTGCCGCCTGCACATTGAGAAGCATGGTGGAAACAGAGTTGAGTCCCTGCCTTGCAAAGCTCGGCACACCCACACTGATAATATCCCAGCTGATGCGTGGCTTAAAGGAAAAATAGCGCAACGAAATGCGGCTTTGTGTTTTCTTTTTTAAAAAGAAATACAGTAATATCCCCATGCTTAAATATTGTGAAAAAGCAGTGGCAATTCCAGCACCGTGAATGCCTAAATTGCACACAAAAATGAGCAGCGGGTCTAAAAAGATGTTGAGTATTCCGCCGGTGGCAAGCCCTATCATGGCAAGCTTTGCCATACCTTCATAGCGCATGATGTTGTTCATCACGCAAGAGGTAGCCATCGCCGGTGCGGCAATCAATATCCATAAAGCATAATTTTTGGCATCGGGCAAAATGGTTTCGGTGCTGCCCAATAAGCGCATGAAAGGTGTTAAAAAAATCAATCCGAAAACCGCGATGAGCACTGCCGTGGCGAGGGATAAAAAGAAAGCGGTCGAGCAGTATGTGCGCGCACTTTCAATATCCTTAGCGCCGAGCTTGCGGCTGATATTGGAGCCGGCACCGTGACCGAACATAAAGCCGAATGCCTGCAAAAACGCCATGAGGGAAAATACAATGCCGGTAGCGCCGCTTGCCGCCACACTGATTTTGGATACAAAAAAGGTATCCGCCGCATTGTATATCATGGTAATGAGCATACTGATAACAGTCGGCAGAGCAAGTGTAACTATGAGTTTTTTGACCGGTGTCCCGGTCATTTTTTGATACTGCGCTTCGGCAGAGGATAGCTTTTTTTTCATGGTAAAATCATAGCAATAGGGATTTGCCATGCAAATCCCTATTGCTTTAAAATTGCATTTAATTAGTCTTCTTTAACTGTTTTTTCTTCTTTTGCTTCTTGCGTGTCGGCTTTTTCTTCTTTGTTTACTTTGCGTTTTTTAGCCGCTTTACCGCTCTCGAGGAATTTGTAGCAAATTGCGGCGAGTGCTGCGCCGATAAGAGGTGCTACAATAAATACCCACACTGCGCCGAGAGGTTCGGTGTTACCGCTAAAAGCAGCAATCAAAGCGGGACCGATGCTTCTTGCGGGGTTCACGGAAGTACCGGTCAAGCCGATACCCAAGATGTGTACAAAGGTAAGTGTTGAGCCGATAATCAAGCCGCCGAAGGAACCGTGTTTTGCTTTGGCAGAAGTCACACCTAAAATGGTAAGCACAAATACAAAGGTGAGTATGCATTCCACAATAAGTCCTGCAAATACGCTACCGTTGACACCGGCAAGTCCGTTCGTGCCGAAGCCGCCGGTTTTATCCCGCAGCTTAGCAAGTTTAAATACAAGGGCGATTACACCGGACCCGACAAAGCCGCCGGCAAGTTGGGCAACCACATAGCCGATAAACTCTTTGATGCGCATGCCGCCGCTAATGAGCACGGCAAGAGATACGGCGGGATTGATATGGCAACCGGAAATATTTCCGATACAATAAGCCATTGCAACAATGCTCAAACCAAACGCGAGGGCGGTTAAAAGGTAACCGGTGCCTCTTCTGGCATCACATCCGACAAGCATGGCAGTGCCGCAGCCGAAAGTGACGAGCACGGCGGTGCCGATAAACTCAGCAATATATTTTTTAAAAGATTTCATCGTTACATACCTCCTGGCGATGACAAGTGATTATCATAAACAAAAAATATAATTACTTTAAGTATTTTGTGACATCATAACCGAGTGCCGAGGCAATTAAGCAGGCAATTATACTCACTAAAACACCGATAATCCAAAGCACAATGCAGGCAATCAGATAGTTTTTCTTATTTTTATTTGTTTTAGAACTGATCAGCCAAACAATCCAGCAAATGATATTCACTACCGGAATAGAAGATAAAATAAATGTGCCTATGTAAGAGCCTACACTCATTACTTCTTTCGTGGGGTCATAAGCGGGCTGCTGTTGCACATATACCGGTTGTTGTGCCACAGGCCGTTGCACATAATTCTGCTGCGCGACAGGCTGTTGAACATAATTCTGCTGTGCAACAGGCTGTTGAGCATAATTTTGTTGCTGTTTTGCAGGCTGCGACTGATTTGGTTCATACGCTTGTTTGTTGTTTTCTTCCATGGCTTTTTCTCCTTTACTTACATGTATGTTGGCGGAACTGTCGGCTCTGCATTATAGCTGTATTCGGGTGTGTATTTCGGACTTACACCGTATTCATTCGGTGCGGGATCACTGTCCTTAACATACCATACAATTAAAAGGATAGGACCGGCAATCGGAATAAGGATACAAAGCAGGTAGAGACCACTTTTACCGATATCATGCAATCTTCTGACACATAAAGCCAAAGAGGGGACAATACATGCCAATTCCCAAATGATGGTGATAACACTGATGATGATGCTGACGACTTGTGTTACAGAAGCATCTCTAATAATAGCGGTAATAATACTGCCAAAAATGCTCAAACCCAAGCTGATTGCAACATTTAATAAGACTAAATACCAATATTCTGCGCGTCTGCTTCTGCCGGAAAAGTTGACATAATTTTTAAAGAAAAGCTTAATGCAATCGATAAATGACGGTGCGGGATTTGCCTGCATCGGCATTACGGGCGCTTGCCCATACGGTTGCTGATACCCCGGCTGAGCTTGGGCGTAGGGGGGCTGTTGAGTATATCCCTGCTGCTGAGCATAACCGGGCTGTTGAGCATAACCGGGCTGCTGTTGGGCATAACCGGGCTGCTGTTGAGCATAACCGGGCTGCTGTTGGGCATAATCGGGCTGCTGAGCGTAGTCCTGCTGAGGCTGCTGTGTATAGGGTTGTTGCTGAGCATACTCCTGCTGCGGTTGTTGTGTGTTAGCCGGCTGTTGGGTAGCAGCTATCACTGTACCGCATGCCGGGCAAACATTGCTGCCTTCTGCGAGCTGTTGTCCGCAATTGTGACAAAACATAATAATTTCCTCCTCTAAAAAAATAGATTTATTTATTTTCTAATGTGTCTGATGTATCTTCCGTCTTTGCGTGCGTGTTAACAATGTATTCATGTACCTTATCGGCAAGCTCTCCGTGAAGCTTATATTTTTTCGTGAATACCAATAAAGATAATAACATTAACACCGGCGGAACGGCAAAGCCGATAATGCCGATTGCCGATTTTGTTTGCGCATTGAGCGGAATATTTGCATTGATTTGGTCGGAATAAGAAACGATTGCCAAACCGCTGTACATAATAATTGTTTGAATTGTATATGCCATTTTTTGCAAGAATCCCTTCATGGAGAAGGTTACGGATTCGTTTCTTTCCCCGTTTTTGTATTCGCCGTAATCCACAATATCAGCAAGGAATATCGTTTGTGAGACAAACATGGATGCAATACCTGTTGAGGCAAATACATAGGAAATATCAAGCAAAATCGGCACACCTAAAATCGGTCCTGTCACATACATCATGATATAGCCGATAATAGTCATGCTTAGTGAAATCTGGTAAATGCGTTTTTTATCAAACCATTTAGACAAAACCGGGATTACCAATAGACCTAGTACAGAACCGACCGCACCGATGGTTTGGAATAAAGACTGCGCTTTGGGTTGTTCCAATACATCCGCAAAATAGTAAACCGCCGTGCCGCTGGTGAGATACCAACCGGCGTTGGAAAGCATGGCAACAACCATAAATACCACCAACTGGTCATTGGTTTTGAGCACTTCAAAAATCTTTTTAAAGGAGAATTTTTTCTTTTCTCCGTAAATCACATTCTTTTCCTTGGTGAATAATACGCAAATTAAACTGAAAAAGACTAAAGCGACTGCACAAATTGCCGCCCAGCGGGAAAAACCGTTTGCCGAGTAGCCTTTATCCGTTTTTTGCAAACCGGTGGAAAGCAATGGTAAAATAATGGGGGTGGCAATGGTGATTAATCCCTGACCAAAGCCGGAAAAGGTTCTTGCGACGGTGGAGACCATATTCCTGTCCTTCGGGTCGGTGGTGAAGGAGGGAATCATACTCCAATAGGGAATATCCGCCATGGTGTTGGTCATACCCCATAAAATATACATCACACCGATATAAATATACAGCGGCAAGCCGCTCAAACCAAATGAGGTGAAAAGCAAAAACAGCACCACCGCATTGGAAGCCGCACCAATGAGAATCCACGGGCGGTATTTGCCGAATTTGGTGCGTGTGTTGTCCACAATGGTACCCATGAGCGGGTCATTAATACCATCCCAAATTCTGGCAAGAGGTGTGAGCAAAAGTAAATATGCTTCTTTTAAGCCGAGTACACTGGATAGGTAGTAGCTTAAGAAAGAATAAAACATTCCATAGCTGATGTCGAGTCCGATAGCGCCGACACCGTAGAATATTTTTTCTCTCCAAGTTGTTTTGTATTCGTTCATATTTTTTCCTTTTAGCCGATTAACCGGTAGCTTATTAGCTTATCAGCGAATGGCGGTAACGATTTGCGTTGCATTCTAATGCGAGGCAGTGCCTCGCCGTCTGTAATTCCAAGCTCCGCATTCCGCATTATTCAGTGCTTTGCACTGTTTAGCCTTCTATAGCTTTCTTAATTGCATCATAGACCGATTGCTTGGTCGCTTCGCTTGCCTTACCGCTCTTGTTGGCGGCTTTGAGTACCCAAATGCCAAGTTTGGATTTGCTTTGCATATAAGAAATCACATCTACCTGTGTGCCCTCCTCGACAGCAGAGAAGGTGAGTGTCATTTTGGTAATCTCGCCCGGGTGGTTGGGATTTTCGGTATTAAATACCATGATTTTTTTATCTTCATCAAAAGTGACAGTGACAATATTAAAAGTACCGTCGCCCAGCTTTTCCTTCCACTCGGTGTCGGAAACATCAATAATCTGTGTTTTTTGTGCGCGGTTGGAATTGGTGCCGTCAAAATCTAAATCTCTCGGCTTGTGGCAAACTTCCCATACCTTGTCAATTTCATAGGGCACGGTTGTGCTCGCTGTAAAGGTGTATTCCATACTATATCTCCTTAAAATTAATGATAATCCAATACTTTTTTCAGTTTCGGCAAGGCAGCTTCATAGCCGAAGCACTTATCGAGCAATTTGCCGAACAGATTAATCAAAACCGCATTAAACACGGTACAGGCAATGGTGCCGATACCGATGCAATCGGTAAAGTTTACATCCTCAAAGCGGCGTGAAACAATGAATGCGATAATCATTGCAATACCAAGGGATGCAAAATCATAAATATATTTAAACTTTTCCGGTTTCATGGAAAAACGCTTTGCCACTTGTGCAACAAACAGTTCATACACCTGCAGCGGCAGGTAGGTTCTGAAAAACAGCGCCACGGCAAGCGAACAAAGCACTACACCCGCCGCAAGAGAAGCGATTCTTCCGGTAAGGGTGGAAAAGGGCGCGTTGCCGCCGAAGAGCAAAAACCATAAATCGATCATATAGCCGTAAATCACCGCAGTTAAAAAGGAAAGCATATAGCGCCAATCAAACTTGCGGATAATCAGGCACATGAGCGCAAGCAATACGCCTTGTAAAATATATTCACTTGTACCGAAACTGTACCACGGCAAAAAATGCTGTATCGCCAGGTGAATGGAATAGGCTGGTGCCACAACCATTGAAACGCCGAAGCCGGCTTTTGTAGTTAGGCATACGGCTAAAGAAATAAGCACCATTGCAAATATCCATGAAAGCTCACCGCATTTTTGATATTTCTTCATGATACCCCCGAAGCGCAAATCATTATTTCGTGATGCGCTATGGATATAATAATCCAATTTATATATATTTTATACTATTTATTTATTTTTTGCAATGACTTGCAACCATTTTTTTATTGTGTTACAATAATATTTAATGATTCCGAAGCCGACACACTGTCGGCAGGGATAAAAAAGAGCATTTTGTGCGCTTTTTGTGTGCAAATGCCGCTATGTCAGCCTTTTGCCCGGTGCGGCAATCAAAACAAAAAAATGATGAGGTGGTCATATGGACACAACATTAAAAAATGATATTGAATACCTAAAGCTGCTTTCCAAGCAATATCCGAATACCGACAGAGTGTGCAATGAGATTATCGATTTGCGCGCAACACTGGCACTGCCCAAGGGCACAGAGCACTTTGTTTCGGATATTCACGGCGAGTTTGCCGCCTTTCACCATGTGTTAAAGAATGCATCGGGCGTTATTAAAAGCACGATTGAGGATTGCTTCGGCAACAATATGCGCGAGAGCAGTAAGCGCAAGCTTGCCACGCTCATTTATTATCCGACAGAAAAGCTTGCCATTATCAAGGAGAGCGAGCCGGATATTGATGATTGGTATAAAACCACACTCATTCGCTTAAAGCAGGTTTGCAAAGCGGTTTTTGCTAAGTATAAGCGCAGCGAGGTGCGCGCTGCTATGCCCGCAGAGCTTGCCTATATCTTGGAAGAATTTATCAATGAAAGCGATGCCAGAGAAGCCAAAAAAAGCTATTATAATGAGCTTATTGATACCATTATCGGTTTAGGGCAGGCAGACCGCTTTATTACCGAGCTGTGTTATTTAATTCAGCGCTTTGCCATTGCACATTTGCATGTTATCGGCGATATTTATGACAGAGGTCCCGATGCCGTGCAAATTATGGATATGCTCATTCACTATCACTCCGTGGATATCCAATGGGGTAATCATGATATGAGCTGGATTGGTGCCGCTTCCGGTTGTGAGGCGCTCATTTGCAATGTGATTCGCTTCCAGGCGCGCTACGGTAACCTTGCTACTTTGGAAGAAGATTACGGCATTAATTTAGTGCCGCTTGCCACCTTTGCCATGAAAACATATGCGGATGACCCGTGTGAGCAGTTTATGCCGAAATTGGTAGAGGGTGCCCCGAGTGCGGGTGAGAGCAGAGCGCTCATAGCCAAAATGCATAAAGCCATTTCCATTATGCAGTTTAAGTATGAAGCGGAGATTATCCGCCGCCACCCCGAGTTTCATATGGACAGCCGCCTGATTTTGGATACGCTGGATTTGGAAAACGGTACATTTAAAGCGGAGGGCAAGGAGTATAAGCTCAATGATTTGTCTTTCCCGACACTTGTGGAGGGAGACGGCTGCGCGCTGACCGCCGAGGAGCGCGAAACCATGGAAAAA
This sequence comes from Clostridia bacterium, assembly GCA_017512465.1. Taxonomy (GTDB): domain Bacteria; phylum Bacillota; class Clostridia; order Oscillospirales; family Acutalibacteraceae; genus RUG714. The sequence continues at coordinate 7,491 of JAFWGH010000094.1, read as the reverse complement.
ATCAAGTTTTCCTTTATGCACAATGAAAAGCTTAACCGGCATGTGCGCTTCTTGCTCAGAAAAGGCGGTATTTATAAGGTATTTAACGGCAATTTGCTCTATCACGGCATTATCCCGCTTAATGATGACGGTACACTGCGTGAGGTGCATTACCGCGGCAAGAATCTGAAAGGAAAAGCCTATTTGGATGAGGTAGACCAAGCAGTCAGAAAGGCGTATTATGAAAGCCCGAAGAGTGCACTGAAAGCGGACTGTTTAGACCATGTTTGGTTTTTATGGGAGCATAAGGATTCTCCTTTGTTCGGCAAAAAGGTCATGACCACCTTTGAGCGCTATTTTACCGATAATAAAAATGCCTATGAGGAGGGCAGAGACCCGTATTATAATTGGCGCAATAATGATGATGTTTGCACCATGATACTTAAAGATTTCGGACTTGATGATGAAAATGCACGCATAGTCAACGGCCATGTGCCCGTGCATGCCAAAAACGGCGAAAGTCCGATAAAATCTCACGGCAAGCTGTTTGTGATTGATGGCGGTTTTGCCAAGGCATATCAGGATGTGACCGGTATCGCAGGCTATACCTTGATTTATTCGCCGCATGGGTTATTAATTGTATCGCATGACCCGTTTACCGGAGTATATGATGCTGTCACCAAAGAAACGGATGTGGCTTCTTTCACGGTCGGCTCCTTCTATTCGCAAGAAAAGATTTTGGTTGCCGATACCGATGCCGGTAGAGAAATTAAGAAAAAAATTGCGGCACTTGAAGAACTTTTGTATGCATACAGTAACGGCTTAGTCAAGGAAACCGAGTAAAGCGCTTAACAAGAAAAAAGTAAGAGGAAGTTTCAGTTTTTTCACTCGAAACCTCCTCTTTATTTTGTGTGATAAGTACAAAAAAGCATGGTTTTTTTGGTTTATCACAATTGACATCATTAGTGCAAAATGCTATCATAATATTGCTTAATTTTGATTTTTAAAAAGTTGGAGGATAAGATAATTGGCTTTATTTGATGACATTGGAAGACAAATGCCTCAAACCGGGCAAAGCGCTGCCCAAAATACAATGAATATGACAGATACAGCTCAGATGAATTCCATGCTTGCACAAGAAGAAAAGAATCTTACTGCTTATTATCTGCAAATCGGTCAGCTTTATGTGAGCGAGTATGGCGAAGATGCTCTGAGCAAGTTTCCCGATTTAGTTAATCAGTTATATGCCGCGCAAAATAAAGTGGATGAGCTCAAAAACCGCATTCAAGAGCTAAATGGCATTAAAAAATGCCCTTCCTGCGGCGCACCTGTTTTGGAAAACGCTAATTTTTGCAATGTTTGCGGTGCCGGAGTGGCAAGCATGCCGCAAATGAATTCTTCCAATTTGTTGATTTGTCCCTCTTGCGGGAATTATGTGGAAAGAGGTATGAAGTTCTGCGTTACTTGCGGCGTACCGATGGCACCCGCTGTGCAGGCAAGCACCAAGGTTTGCGCACAGTGCGGCAATGTGCTCACACAGGACATGGCTTTTTGTAATATGTGCGGCACCAAGTATGTTGAGCCGTCTGTCGAACCGATTTCACCGCCTGCGGCACCATCCGTCGAGGAATCGGTTGCGTATACTGCCGGCGAAGAAGTCGAAGCACAAAGAGTATGCGCACAGTGTGACAATGTGCCTGCAGAGGATGTTGACTTTTGTGGCGCGTGCGATTCCCGGTGTGAAGAGTCGCAAGCAGTTGAGCAGACGGTTGTTGAGCCGATAGAAAAAGAGTCGGCACCACAAGAGATAATCTGTCCGAATTGCGGCAATGAGTTGGAACCCTCTGCCATTTACTGCCTTAGATGCGGCACAAAGGTGAAATAGACTCGATTTCCGCCCTATATCGCGGCAGATAAATCATTTATGTGTTTTCGGATAGTGGTATTTGAAAATACTATTCATCTATAATGGAGTTACAATTATGTTTGTGGAAATTGTGCTTCTCGATTAAACGTCTGTGTTAGACTTTGTCCGAATTGCGCAGCGAGAATTGAGTAGCATGCAGGTGCGGCAATGCCTGCCAATGCAGCAGTTCTCGTGAATACAACTTTTGTTCCCGTTGTATCATGACTAAGCGTTGCGAGTTTATTGCAAATGAATTTAAAAATTTTATAGCCGATGAGAGTCGACACTCATCGGCTATTGTATTACAAAAATATGCTTTGCTTTGTGTTGCGAAGTATCTATATGTGTATAGAAGTTAGGAGACAATATGTATTGCGAAAAATGTGCAAAAGAAATCGCCGAACATTCAACCGTTTGCCCCTATTGCGGGCAGATAGTTGCAGCGCCTGAGCCCGCGGGTGATACCGGCACAGCAGAGGGCAATGTTACCGATATGCAGCCGATATCGCCGAAAAAGAGCAAAAAACGCGTGTTGCTTATTGTTCTTTCAAGTGTGCTTATCCTCGCGCTCATCGGCGGTGCGGTTTGGTTTTTTATGCCAAAAAAACAGGATTATTATGTGGCAAAAACTGAGCATTTTGCAGGAAATACTACGTCGATTTACGAATACAATGCAAAAGGTGATATCCTGAAAGAAAGCTATAACTTCGAAAATGAACTTGGAGAGGAAGTTGAGGAAATCGTTATTAATGAATATGATGAAGATGGTATGCTTTCATCCGTGAAAAGTGATAAAAAAACCTATTCCTTCTCTTATTCCGAAACAGCGGAAGGTTATGTCGGCAAGTCCGATACTATGGAAGTAAAGTATGATAAAAATCACCGTTTAACCTATTTGAATACAATCGATTCGAATGTGATATACACCTACGAGTACTATTCCGGAGGGCAGAAAAAGAAAGAAATCCGAACCATCAAAATCAGCAACAAGTCCTCTAATTCTGAAAACACGGAAGAAACATTGATAAAAGAGTATAACAAACAAGGAGAACTCATCGCATGTGAGGAATACAAAGGAAGTGACTGTAAAAGAAAAATCACTTTAAATAACTGTGGTGAAAGTTACTATATACTATTATTATTTGAAGGAGAAGTTGAGTTAAAGGATGGATTTATTGTAAGCTATAAAAATGAGGGTGAATACGGTAAATATGAGCAGATTTCCGAAAAAGAGGCAGAATTGAAAATTTATAATAAGTTTGCAGATAAGGAGCCGATTCAAAGCATTAAGATGGTTAGAGACGGAGATGAAATGCACTATGATTTCTATAATAATGATGGAAAAATCGATAAATCTTTTGTTCATACCTTTGACCGCTTCGGCCATTTGTTGAGTGAAAAATGCATGTATAATGGCATTTGTCAAGCAGAACATAAAAACACCTGGGAGAAAAAGTAATAAAGTTAGGAGATAAACCGTGAAAAAAATTGCGGCACTATTATTGGCGGCGCTGCTGTTGCTCTCTTGCTTTGCGTGCGCCAAGCCGAAGGCCAACAGAACACTTGTGGATGCACTTGATCGCGAGCACGAAATAACATATGACAATCGTGAGCGTATTATTCGTGATGTCTATATCGAGAATAGCAAATACTTCCTTGCAGATGCCTCTGCGCAAAAAGGCGTGATTGTTACATGGGAGTTTACTTGGGATGATGAAACAGATGCGCTGCTGCATGCGGATGTGAAGGCCCTCGATGTGCGCGAGAGCAAATCCTTTGTAAAACTAACAGATAAAAAGAAGAAAACATATTACTTAGAGGCGCTCGGTGCAGATGTTACCAAAGATACCTATGTGTGTATCGATAAAGGTGCAAAGGACTACAAAAGCGGCGGCTACGACATGATTCTTTTTTATGATGGAGGAATTACAAGTGAAATCCTTGAAAAGAGGATTCTGAGCGGAGACGGCTACGCCGGCACGGCGAGATTTTGCTCGCGCGCAAAAACCTATGCCAAATCCGGCAAGGCACTTGCCGATGATACCATGTTTGTCACCGCCAATTTAACCGCTCGTCTCGATTATAAAAAGGATAGCATTGTCTACTACACCCGCGATGCGGTAACAACCTTGTTTTTTAATGAAAAGCGCACCGCATATTATAAAGTGATACAGCCGGTTGAAATGTATGAGCGCGATGTTATCGGTACTGAGTATACCCGCACTGCCGATAAGCCGACAGTGTATAATGAAAAGGGTAAAAAGGTAAATGTAAAGGGAAGTAGCTTTACACTCCCGGAAGCCTACGGAGGTATGACAGTAAAGTAAATTTAATAAGGAAAAGCCGTGAATTCTTTTACGGCTTTTTTTGCGCCTGTTTTTCATTTTTTTCTTATTTTTCTGTTTGTTTTCACTTGACTTTTGTGTTTAATAGGCATATACTAACATTAGAACATATGAACATCTGTTCATATGTAAGTAAAAGCCGGCAGGCACATGGCTTTTCTTTGTGCCTTGAGCGCCGCGTAAAAAACATTGAGGATACAATATGGAACAGAAGCTTTGCAGCGGAGAGCATCCGCACCACGATTTTAAAAATTTCAGTTTAGATTATGATACACTGTATGATTTGTCCGAATTTTTTAAGGTATTCGGTGATTCCACCCGCATCAGCATTATTGCGGTTCTCTACAAGGAAGGGGAGCTGTGTGTTTGTGATATTGCGGCGGCACTGCATGCCTCGCAATCGGCAGTGTCTCACCAACTGCGCATTTTGCGCACCTCTGGGCTTGTGAAACCGCGCCGCGAGGGCAAAACCATTTTTTATTCCTTGGATGATGCGCATGTGGAAGAAATTTATAAAGTCGGCCTTGCACATATTTTGCATAAGCAGGCAGGGGAGGCAGCGACAGCGATCAGTGACCGCTGAATGATGTTTAGGGTAAAAGGAGTCGAACCTTAACAGCCTCTCACTTGCCCTTTTTGGCTAATTTATCCAATTTTTCGTTGATTGGCGCCAGCCAATCTGCCTCAATACTGAAGAAATTATCACAAAAACTTCTTCGCGAGAGGTGCGTCGCAGTTTTGGTTAGCCTATTTTGCACTAAGATAAGGCGAAACGGTGAAGGAATGCTGACGCATTGCGAAGCGTTTTAACGCAATATTAGGGGAAAAGAGGCAACAAAACCTATTAAGGTTCGGTTCCTTTTACCCTGTGCTGCGTGCAAGTTGATGTGGCAACGCGGAGCGTTGCAATTATAATGGGCGATGGAGGAACCCTCCCTCCATCTTGCTTCGCAAGATTTCATTTTAACAAATAAGAAGGTACTATCATGAAGCAAAAAAATAAATCCAAAACGCACGAACACACACACCACGAGAAAGCATGCGCTTGTCACGAGCACAAGCATGAACATGAGCATGATGGCGGTTGCGCCTGCTGTGATACACATGCCGAAATGCCCGACAAAGCACAACAAAAGAAGGACCTTATTAAAATCATTATTTCCATCGCGCTGTTGGCGGCTGCCGTCGTGGCGCAAAAGATTCTCATTGGCGCAGAAATTATTGATGAATTCAGCCTGTGGTTGTTGCCGATGTATTTGCTGCCCTATTTTATTGCGGGCTTTGATGTTATTGCCGAGGCGCTCGAGGGTATTTCCCACGGCGATGTTTTTAATGAAAACTTTTTAATGGTTGTCGCAACCGTCGGCGCGCTGTGTATCGGCGAATATCCGGAAGCGGTGGCGGTAATGATATTCTTTTGCATAGGCGAGTGGCTCGAGCATATCGCTGTGGCAAAGAGCCGCAGAGCCATTAATTCGCTGGCGCAAATTGTGCCCGAGAGTGCGCATGTTTGGCGAAACGACAAGCTCAAAACCGTGAAACCCCAAGAGGTGAAAAAAGGGGAGTTAATTGTTGTTAAACCCGGTGAAAAAGTGCCGCTGGATGGTGTGATTACCGATGGCAGCTCTTCGCTCGATACCTCTGCTTTAACCGGTGAAAGCATGCCCGTTTCGGTGAATGTGAACGATACGGTGTACTCCGGCAGTATCAATCTCAATGCGCCGCTGAAAATCAAGGCGCAGAGTGAATATAAAGACAGCACAGTCAGTAAGATATTGGAGCTTGTGGAAAACTCCGCCGAAAAGAAGGCAAAGAGTGAGAAGTGGATGCGCAAGTTTGCCAAAATCTATACACCGGTTGTGGTTATCGGCGCAGTGCTCTTAGCGGTATTGCCGCCGCTGTATAGCATTGTGTTCAAAACCCCCGCTTATTTGGAAAGCGGTGCGATGCCGCTTTGGACTGAGTGGATTCACAGGGCGTTAACCTTCTTGGTTATTTCCTGCCCGTGTGCACTGGTTATCAGTGTGCCGTTAAGCTTTTTTGCCGGTGTCGGCGCTGCCGGCAGAAACGGTATTTTGGTTAAGGGCACCAACTATTTGGAAGCGCTTGCTGCGGCAAAAACTGTCTGCTTTGATAAGACCGGCACATTGACTAAGGGCAAATTCAGTGTCAGCGCCGTGCACTCCGATGTGTGGGATGAGAAAAAGATGATTGAGGTTGCAGCACTTGCCGAGATGTATTCCGTGCACCCGATTTCCGAAGCACTGCGCGCAGCGTATGCCGGCGAGCCGGCAGAGAGCCGTGTGAAGGAGTACGAAGAGGTTGCCGGCAGAGGCATTACCGCTTTGGTAGATAGCAAGCGCGTACATATTGGAAACAGCGCTTATATGGGGTCACTCGGTATCGACTATAAGGATTGCCACAAACCCGGCACCGTGGTACATTTGGCATGTGAAGGGGAGTATATGGGGCATATTGTGATTGCCGATACACTCAAAGGCGATGCCAAGCAGACCATATCTAAACTCACCGGCATGGGTATCGGCAGCGTGATGCTCACCGGGGATAAGCAGAGCGTGGCAAAAGCTGTAGCGGAAAAACTAAATATCACCTCTTACTTTGCCGAGCTTTTGCCGGAACAAAAGGTGGAAAAAACACAGGAACTAAAAGCGCAGTTAAAGGAAAATGAAACGCTCGCTTTTGTCGGCGATGGGATTAATGATGCACCGGTTTTGGCGATTGCGGATGTCGGTGTGGCAATGGGCGCACTCGGCTCGGATGCGGCGATTGAAAGTGCCGATGTGGTGCTGATGGATGACAGCCCGTCCAAACTCGTAAAAGCGATTGGCATCGCCAAGAAAACCAAGCGCATTGTGATTGAAAACATCAGCTTTTCCATTTCGGTAAAGGTGCTGGTGCTTGTTTTGGGTGCTTTGGGCATTGCCGGCATGTGGCTTGCCGTGTTTGCCGATGTGGGCGTGTGCATGCTTGCCATTCTCAATGCCATGAGAGCTATGCGCTGTAAGTAATGTTCGCTTTCGCGAACAGTGTTTAGTGTTCAGCGTTCAGTTTTCAGCAGCGCACCAGATTTAGTTAGCAAATAATAAAAGGCGAGTTCGCTTTAGGTGAGTCCCCGTAACGAAGTTTGGTTTTTGCGTTGTATTTTCATCCGCCTAAGTGATAAAATTTCCCTTGAATACGGCAAGTATGCAAGAAAAATTTTCTCCCTTATTCGAATAAAACTACTTAGCAAAAACTGCT
>JAFWGH010000093.1 GCA_017512465.1 Clostridia bacterium | reverse complement strand
TGCACTTGATAAATTAAGTATGATATAATAATATAGATAACTATATTATTTACATCTTTATGTGCATCTTTTATGTGCATCTATAAAGGGGTTAGAATGATGATGAAAAGAAGTTTGAGTATTGTTTTGCTCATATGTATGATACTCGGTATTTGTATGGTGCAGGCGGCAGCAGTGAGTAGTGGCGAGCTTAGTGATGAGTTGTCATGGGAGCTTTCCACTTACGGCACACTCAAAATTACGGATAAGCGCGCCGGCCAAAACACCGGTGTGGATATGCCTGTGGATATGCCCGATTTCAGTGCACAAAACCCGGCACCGTGGCAGGCACAAGCGGCAAGCATTCAATCGGTTTCCTTGCCAGAAAACATCAGACATATCGGTGCATTCTCCTTTTATGATTGTGCGCAGCTGCACCAAATTGATTTAAAGAAGGCACAAAGCTTTGGTGAGAGCTGTTTTGAGGGCAGCGGTATTCGCTATATAGAGATACCGTATTCCATTTCTCAAATACCAAAAAACTGCTTTGCCTGGTGTGAGGAATTGGGTGAAGTGCTCTTTCATGAAATCCATTACGATACAGGTATCAAGGTTGAAGGCGTTACCGCAATCGGTGAGGGTGCGTTTGAAGGATGTGATTCCCTTGTCAGGGTACAATCGCAGCTCAATACGGAAGAGATTACGGCAGCTTTTCCCTCTACCTTGAAAACTATAGCTAAAAATGCATTCAGCAATTGTACATCACTTGTACAAATTGCATTTTGTAATAATGGTAAAGCGGTAACGGCGTTGGGCGAGGGAGCCTTTAACAGTTGCTACGCTTTGCAAGACATTTCCATTCCTACGGGTATCAGCGAGATATCAAAAGAGTGCTTTGCGGGTGCAGGGTTGCGCACTGTTGAACTGCCTGAAAATGTGCAGCATGTGGGTGAAGATGCCTTCGCTTATTGTTATGCATTAGAAGAGATTAAAGTATACCAAAACAGCTGTACCTTTTTTGAGAGCGACAGCACAACGCCGGATAACGCAGTGCTGAGCGTGCTTAAGGATGCCAATGGCACCATCAGCTATGCCGAAAAATATGCAAAGCCCTATCAGGTTTTGTGTACAGGCAGAAGAGCGCATAGTGAAAAGCAGTTTAAGCGCACAGCGCTCACAAAAAAGGCGAGTGACCTTAAGCGCGGAGAAATTTTGCAAAAGTGCTCCTCTTGCGGTTATATCCGAAAAGTGCCGATTGCAAAAATCCAAACCGTTAAGCTGACAAAAACCAGCTTTTATTATACCGGCGCAAAGCAGTATCCGACTGCATCACAAGTGCGCATCACGGATGAAAAGGGTAAGGTAATTGAACCGAGTAAATACACGGTGAGCTGCCAAACTGCCGGCAAGGCGGTGGGAAAGCACAGTGTTAAAATCAAGTTTAAATCAGACACCGATTATGCAGGCTCTTTTGTGCGCTATTACAACATTGTATTAAAGGGCACCGGTGTTAAATCCGTGGATTCCGGCAGCGCAAAGCTTCGCGTGCACTGGAAAAGACAAACGGTCGGCACGAACGGCTATCAAATCCGCTTGTGCAAGCGCAGCGATTTCAAATCCGGTGTGATTTTAAAGACCGTGCGCAACCCGAGAACAGCAGAGCTCTTAATCAATAAAGGGCTTGCGCGCAAAACCGGATATTATATTCAAATCCGCACTTTCAGAACCGTCGGTAAAAATAAGTATGTTTTTTCCGCTTGGTCAAAGTCATACGGAAGAAAAACAAAATAGGGTACAAACATGCGTCAATGCTTTAAAAAAATCAAATTGCTCTCTCGGCGTAAAAAGATAATTGCGGCACTTATCGCTGTTTTATTGGTGAGTGCGCTGATTATCGGCATATTGGTGTATCATGAGCGCAGTGCTAATTTTTGTCAGTATGCAAAGCCGTTTTCCATCAGCGAGATACAGGGCAGTGACGATATAACGCTCATTGCGCACAGAGGCTGTGCGGTGGAAGCGCCCGAAAACACCTTGCCCGCTTTCGAAAAAGCGGCGGATAAAGGCTATCGGTATGTGGAAACGGATATCCGCGCCACGGCGGACGGTGTGTGGGTATTATCGCATGATGCCTCTTTAAAGCGCATGACAGGCTTCCGCGGCAAGGTGGAAGAAATGAGCCTTGCCGAGGTGCAGCAGCATCCTATTACCGGTGGGGCAAATATTAAGGATTATCCTGATTTATACACGCCGACATTAGAGGATTTTATCCGCTTGTGCCGGCAAAAACAGCTTATCCCCGTTATTGAAATAAAAACAAAGCCTGCCGAATACCCGAAAGCTCCATGGCGTGAAATACTCACGCTTCTTGAGCAAAACGGCATGCAAAAGCAGGCGGTGATTATTTCCTTTGAATATGCGGCACTGGAAATCTTACGGGAGTACAACTCGGAAATTGCTATGCAATATCTTATTAAGGAAATAGACGAGACGGCGTTTTCGGCGGTGGAAAAGCTCGGCAACTGCGGTATTGATTGTGCATATCAGTCGCTGCTAAAGCACCCAGATATGGTGGAAGTGGCAAAAAGCGCTAAAATACCTTTAAATGCATGGACTGTAGATAAAAAAGCGGATGTCGAGAAGCTGTGTGCACTGGGAATAGAGTATTTGACAAGCAATGCGGCATACAGGGCAGCAGACTGATTACACAGGAGAACGCATTACACAGTTATATAGATAATGATTATATAATAAAGCGGGTAAGAAAGGTACAATATGAATTTTCAAATAAATGATTGGAAAAGCTTAGTCAATCTCGGTATCATTATCGGTGTCGCTATTGCCGTGATGATATTGCTGATTTATATTAACAGAAAGTGCTTTAAGCGCTTGAAACAAAAACACCAAAATCTACACCTGCAGCTGTTGGAAAAACTTATTAATGTTTTCATTGTCATTGTCGTATCATTGTTGGCATTTTCCGCTATGGGCGGTACGCGCAATGTGTGGCAAACCCTCTTGGGCGGAACAGCGGTTTTGAGTGCCGTGGCTGCCTTTGCCGCGCAGGATGTGATTAGGGATATGCTGGCGGGGTTAATGATTAGCCTTTATAAACCATTTGATATTGGTGACAGGATTGAATTGGAGGATGGAACAGCCGGCATTGTCAAGGATATGACCATGCGCCATGTGGTAATCAATACGATTGATACCATTAAAGAAGTTATTCCCAACAGCAAATTAAATGTCATGCAGATAAAGAATTACTCCTTTAAAGCGGATTGCCGCAGTGTGCACTTTATTTTTCCCGTAGGCTATGACAGTGACCCGCAACAGGTCAAGCGCGTAATAGCCGAAGCCATTAGCCAAAGTGAATACTCTGTGCCGTTTCGCACGGGGGAAAACGGAGAGAAGGTTTACAGTGATGTGTACTTTCTCAGTTTGAGTGAGAGCGCATTGGAAATGAGCGTGACCGTGTATTATAACACCACTACACCGACGGAAGTGGTGCGCGATGATATCAATACCCGCGTAAAGCAGGCGCTTAAAGACCATCAGATTGAGATACCGTATAATTACATCAATATTATTCAGAAGTAAATGTAGATATAAAAGTAAAGAAGGAAGCCGGGCGCAGTAGCGCTCGGCTTCCTTCTATTGGAAAAAGCTATTATTAAACTCAGTTTATCAACTGTGTATATAAAAAACCCCTAAATGAAATAGGAGCCATTATATATAGCAAATTTAACCGATTGAATCAATCAAACGGATCATAACCACCGGTAGGCGGGTCATCTCGGCTGATACCCGTGGGAACCATGGTGGGATCAAATTGGAATTTTTCGATATCTGCCATGGGTTCTTCGTATATCTTTTTCATTCCAATTCTCCTTTCTTTGTTACTTTCATTCACATGTAGTTTATCATAGTTTAAAAATTTTGTCAACATATTTATTTAATTATTTTAAAGACCAGTCAATTTTTTCTAAATTCCTGTTCTGCAGAAATTGATTGCACTTTTCAAAATGACCGCAGCCGAAGAAACCGTGATAGGCGGAAAGGGGACTCGGATGTACACTTTCAAGCACTAAATGGTCGGGATTGGTGATGATTTTTTTCTTGCTGCGTGCATTGGCGCCCCATAACAAGAATACAATCGGTTCGCGGCGAGCATTGAGCAATTCAATGATGCGGTCGGTTAAAATTTCCCAACCTTTGTCCTTATGCGAATTAGGCATACCTTGTCTTACCGTTAAAACCGTGTTGAGCAGCAGCACACCCTGTTGCGCCCAGGCAGTAAGCTCTCCATGCGCCGGTGTGGGAATGCCGGTTTCGTTTTCAATCTCTTTAAAAATGTTTTTTAAGCTCGGCGGGGGTTCTACCCCTTTTTTTACCGAAAAACACAGTCCGTGTGCCTGCCCCGGTCCGTGATAAGGGTCCTGCCCTAAAATAACCACCTTAACATCTTCATAGGCGGTGTATTTCAGTGCATTGAAGATATCATACATATTCGGGTAAACCGTATGGGCGGCATATTCCGCTTTTAAGAATTGCCGCAGCTGCAAATAGTAGTCTTTTTCAAATTCATCCTTTAACAGTATATCCCAACTGTTTCCGATATGTACCATGGTTTTCTCACTTTCCCGATATGTCGTTGAACAGATGCTTATTAAGTAAAAGCTTTATATCACATTGGTAGGCTTACCGTTTAAGTAGTTTTTGAAGTTGGTAAGCGAGATCTCAAACAGCCTGCGCTTCGCTTCATCCGAAGCCCAGCCGATATGCGGTGTGAAGGTGATGTTTTTTGCATGACGAAGCGGGCAGTCCGCCTGCATCGGTTCCACTGTGAGGACATCTACCGCCGCTGCCGCTATTTCACCGCTTGCGAGTGCGCTACACAAATCCTCTTCCACAACCACTGCGCCGCGCGCGGTATTGATAAAGAGCGATCCGGGTTTACATTTGCGAAATGCCTCTTTATCGAAAATGCCGCGGGTGTTCTCCGTGAGCGGGCAATGCACACTGATGATATCCGATTGTGTTAAAAGCGTATCAAAATCAACAAATTCCACACCGCCGCAATCCTTTGGTGTTCTTGTGCACACTAAAACCTTCATGCCGAAGGCAAGGGCAATGCGCGCCACAGCCTGCCCGATATTACCAAAGCCGAAAATGCCCAATGTCTTTTCGCTGATCACATGGGTGTGATAAGCGAGCGGGGAAAATGTGGGTGCGTTTACCCAGCCGTCTGCCTTAACAAAGGCATCAAAGGCGGCAGTTTTGGAATATTCATGCAAAATAAACGAGAACACTTGTTGCGCAACATTATCGGTGGAGTACACGCCGGCGTTACACACCGTTATGCCGTGCCTGTGACAGTATTCGGTATCAATATTATCATAGCCGGTAGCCAGCTCTCCGATGTATTTAAGCCGCTTTGCAGCGACAAGCTTTTGCGCGCTCAGCTTTGCTTTATTGCAAAAGACCGCATCCGCATCCGCAATCAAATCGGCAATCTCTTCATCCTTTACTACCGGGTATTCCTCTAATTCTCCGAATGCCCGAAAAGGCGCCAAATCGGCACCGGCATCCGTTAATGTCATCGCATCTAAAAAAACAAGTTTCATGGTATCACCTGAATATCTCTTTTGTTTTGTAACGGCACTACAACGGCCGATAGTTTTGCTCCATCAGCGCCATGGTACAGCGTATACCGTCTACCGCCGAAGAAACAATACCGCCTGCGTATCCGGCGCCTTCACCTGCAGGATACAAGCCGTCAATATTGCTTTGATAGGTATCATCGCGCAGAATGCGCACCGGGGAGCTTGAGCGTGTTTCCGGTGCGGTCAATACGGCATCCGGCAGAGAAAAGCCGTTTAGCTTTTCGTTCATTTTTACAATGGCATCTTTCATTGTTTGCACCACGCGCGGGGGCAAACATTCTTTTAATTCACACAGTGTTGTTCCTGTCGGGCAGGTGGGGGTTACCGAGCCGTAAGCCGCTGAGGGTTTATCCTCCAAAAAATCGCCCACAAGCTGAGCCGGCGCTTTATAATCGCCGCCTGCCAAAAGAAAAGCGGTCTTCTCTATGGTGCGCTGCATCTGCATACCGGCAAGCGGATGCTCACTGTCAAAATCAATCGGTTCAATGCCCACGAGCAGTGCGGCGTTGGCATTCCTGCCGTCGCGTGCATATTCACTCATGCCGTTGACTACCACGCCGCCCTTTTCACTCGCGCCTGCAACCACGGTGCCGCCCGGACACATGCAAAAGGTATAGGCACCTCTTTCGTGAAGTCCGTGACAGGCAAGCTTATAATCGGCAGCGCCGAGCGCCGGATGGTCGGCAAAGTCGCCGTATTGCGCCCGGTTAATCAGGGCTTGGGGGTGCTCGATACGCGCGCCGACCGAAAAAGGCTTTTGCATCATTTTTACACCGCACTCGTGTAGGGAGCGGATAGTATCTCTTGCGGAATGACCGATTGCCAGAATAACGGCATCTGTCTCTATATCCTGCTTTTTACCGTTGCTTTCGTAGCTGACACCCTGCACTGTATTGTTATAAATAATCAAATCCGTAAATTTTGCGTTAAAAAGAACCTCTCCGCCCAACTTTTCGATTTCCTTGCGGATATTGGTAACGACTATCTCCAATTTATCGGTGCCGATGTGCGGCTTGTTGGAATAGGTTACCTCCTCCGGTGCACCAAAGGCGGCAAGTGTTTCCAAAACATATTGTCGGCGCGGGTCCTTAATGCCGGTGTTGAGTTTCCCGTCGGAAAACGTGCCGGCACCGCCTTCGCCGAATTGCACATTGCTCTCTTCATTTAAGATGTGCTGTGTCCAAAACAGCTGCACATCTTTTTTTCTCTCATCCAGCCGCTTGCCCCGCTCGAGCACAATGGGTTTTAAGCCGGCTCTTGCAAGCAGTAATGCCGCAAACATGCCGGCAGGTCCGAACCCGATAACAACCGGGCGCAGCGCTCCTGCGTGCAGGTGCGGTATGGTGATGGTCTGCACGGCAGGCGCTTCCATCACTTTTTTGGATTTTGCGCGCTTGATAACAGCCTGCTCATCACCGTCTATTTGCACATTGACACAAAAGGTAAAAAACACATTGCTCTTTTTGCGTGCATCCACACTCTTTTTCACGATTTTATATGACAGAAGTGAAGCGGCATCAATGCGTAATATTTTTAATATTGCATTTTTTAAATCATTTTCGCTGTAATCGAGCGCTAATTTTATCTCGTTAATTCTAATCAATTTTATTCTCCGTTGCCTAAATAGCGGCTCGCCGATTGCGCCGCACAAAGTCCCGATGCCCATGCCCAGTGCAGATTGAAGCCGCCGCAGGGTGCATCGGCATCTAATATTTCCCCACAAAAGAAAAGTCCTTTGTAATCCTTGCTTTCCAGTGTTTCGGACGATACATATTTGCTGCCCGCTCCGCCGCAAACGGTTTGCGCGCGCGAAAAATCGGTCGGCTTGTCCGCTTTTAGAGTAAAGCGGGTAATCTGCTTTATGATGCTTTTGAGCTGTGTATCTTCAAGCTGTTTCGGATTTCCGGAGGGCTTAATACCGGCGCGCTTTAATACGGCAAGCCCCAATTTTCTTAGAAGCAGGAAATCCAACAGTGCGGCATTTTCATTCACGCATTGCGTGCGTTCTCTAAGCGTTTGCAAGAGTGTGTTTTCATCCATAACACCGTTGCAGAAATCAAGGGAAATGATGCAGCCGTCGTAAGCGTATTTAGAGAGATTAAAGGCGCAAATACCCGAAATATTGTTTTCATTGAGCTGTATTTCGCCGCTTTCGCTTTTATCCTCTAATGTGATTTTGCCTTTCACACGCACCCCTTTGAGTGATTTTAAAATCGGCTCTTTGCTCGGTATCGGGCACAGCGCCGGTGAGGGCGGTGGTGGCGTAATGCCCATGCTTTGTAATAGCTGCCATCCGTTATAGCCGTTCACGGATGCCGCCGAACCCGGTGCAAAAATGACCGCGTCGGCTTCGTAGCGCTCATTAGCCGTAATCAAAAATTTGCCGTTTTGCTTTCTTATAGCGCTCACAGCCGCACCGGTGCGTATCTCAATATCTGCTGCGCGCAGTGCCTCTAAAAACAAGTTAACTGCATTATTGGCGCTCTCACTGAGCGGATAGCACCTGCCGGCAGTATCTTCTTTAATCGGTAAGGAAATCGAGCGCAAAAAATCTCGCACACTTTCAAAATCAAAGGTGCTCATAACAGGTCGCGCAAAGGCAGGGTACTGCGCGGGGGAAACGGCTGTGTTGGTGATATTGCATCTGCCGTTTCCGGTGGTGAGCAGTTTTTTGAGAATGCGCTCGTTTTTTTCTAACAGAATGATTTTACAAGCGGGACACAGTGCGCGCAACCGCAAAGCTGCTGCTGCGCCCGAGGCGCCTGCACCGATAATAATGGCTGTTTTCATACGATACTTCCTATTTTTCTTGATTAAATTATATTATAGCGCATTTTCGTCTTTTATTGCAACCCCATTATAGTAGTGTAAGAGAATATCTTTGTATGAAAAGCCGAGCGATGCCATGTATTTCGCGCCTTCTTGGGAAAGACCGACACCGTGACCGTAGCCGGAGACCTTCAACAAGAAGTTGCCTTTTACATAGCGCAGTGTGAAAAAGGAAGATTTGAGCGCAAGCAATTCTCTCATTTCTCTTCCCGTGAGCGTTGCACCGGCAATTGCGATATCCAACACGGTGCCGGAGGGTGAGGTGTGTATTTCACCGAGCCAGTCCGAAGGACTTTCGGGAAAAGAAAAGGTTTTATCTCGCGCTTTTTCGAGCGCTGTTTTGAGCGCTTCGGGTGTAAAAACCACCTTGGTTTTATAGCGCTCGCAAAGCGTATCACCGATGCTGGTAACCGGTTGCAAATACGGGTAATCCTCGCCCCAGTAAACGGCGGCACTTTCGGTTTTTCCCGCATTTGAGGAGTGGTATGCCGCGAGCACGGTTTGTCCCTCATAGCTTAAATACTCTCCCTTAACGGCATCCACAATTTTTTGCAGTTTTTGGTAGTTTTCTTTGTAGCTTTCACCCCAAAAGCTTTTGAGCTGTGCGCGGGTCAAAAAGGCTTGGTGATGTGCGGGGTCATCGGTGATGTCATAGTCCGTATCACCGCTTTGCTCCATGGCGTGCTTTAAAAAGGTGTAAATGCATACCGCTTGCGCTTTGAGCGCTTCTTCGGGCGCATGAATATCAATCTCTTTGGCAAGCACGGAGAGAATATAAAAATCCAAATCGGCTTGTACCGTTTTGTCTTCCTTATGTAAGTATACGGCAATCTTGTCCGCTTTGCGCGCAGAGGCGGATGTGCTTTCGGCTTGCTGTGTTTTTTCTGTCGTGTTCTGTACCGTTTTCGTTTGGGCAGCTGTGCTTTCGCTTTCACCTGCGCAAGGCGTTTGCTTTTTATAGAACAGTGAAACCACGGGTACGCTTGCCATAATGATGCAAAAAGAGAGCACCAAACTGATGAAATTTCTCATTTTATCCTCCTGTATCAATTGACTTTATTATTCATTTAATATATAATACTTACTAAGTATGCACGAGCGGATGTAAAAAACATACCGCTGTTGATACAAATAGATTTTATGCATTGTAATTCGGGAAAATTACAAAGAAAGGTTGTTATGAAAAGTATCAAAACCAATTTCGGGAAACAGGTTATTTGCCTTTGTGCAGCATTGTTGATTGCATTACCTGTCAGAATCTATCAGTATTTACAAGTGATTGAGGATACTTCGGGTTTCTACACCACATGGACAAATCCAACAGTATTCGGTTTATACGGTTTATGTGCCGTTATCATTGTATTGATAATTGCTTTTTCCTTTAAAGGCAGGAAAAAAACCATTTATGCCATGCCCACCGGTAAAAAGACCGGTCTCGGTGCGGTTTCCATTGTCACGGCCTTGGCATTTTTGGTAGAGAGTGCGTACAGCGCTTTTAGAGCGTATCAAATCAGCAGCGGCATATTGCCCGTAGAGCAATTGGTGCTTCATGATAATGTCGGCAAACCGACTTTAGCTTTCACTTTGGTTCAGTGCTTGTTCGGTTTGCTCAGCGCGGCATTCTTTGTTTTGTTTGCCGCAAGCTGTTTGACCGGAAAGAATTTGTATAAAAAAGTATCAATCATGGCGGCTTCACCGGTTATTTGGTGTATTGCGCGCTTAATGATAGGCTTTACGCAGACAATTTCCTACCGCTATGTGTCGGAATTGTTATTTGAATTGCTGTTTTTTGTATTCTTTGCCATGTTCGGTGTCGCGTTTGCAAAAATGTGTGCGGATGTACCCTTTAGCAGATTACAGATGCGTATGCTCGCATACGGTATGCTCAGCACTTTCTTCGGTTTGCTCGTAGCGGTGCCGCGCTATATTGTCTTTTTGATGGGCAAGCAAAGCTTGCTTTACAGACAAACAAGCTTATTTGAAATTACGGACTTGGTATTACCGGTGTTTGTAATGATATTTATTTTCTCCGTAGTTGCTACAAAGCAGTTTAAATCGGTGGAGGAATATGCGGCGTCTGAGGAGCAGACACAGGAATAATACCGTGTATTCACATATATTTGGGGGAAGCGAACATCTATGTTTTGGGAGAACTTATGGAATGTTGCGAAACTCGTCATCATCCTGTATTTGATGGTGGCGGTTGGTTTTGTCGCCGATAAAACGGGAAAATTCACCCATAAGGCAGCAAAACTTGCCACAGGACTACTGTTTTATATCGTAACCCCCTGTGTGATTGTAAACAGCTTTATTGTCAATTTTTCTAACGGCTCGGTAATCGGGCTCAAAGAATTCGGCTTGGCTATGTTGTTTTTTGCGGCAACCTATGCCATTGCCATTCCGCTATCAAAGCTGTTCTTTAAAAAACAGCCTGTCGGTGCCCGTGTTATTTACCGCCACGCAGTGGTTTACGGTAATTGCGGCTATATCGGCTTGCCGCTGGTGCAGGCGGTTGTGGGCGAAAAAGGAGTATTCTACACGGCGATTGCCATTACCGTGTTTAACATTCTTACCTTTACGCAGGGCGTGTATCAAATGCATGAAGGGGAGGATGGAAAAGCAAATCTTCGCCTTTCCAAAATTTTGATTAATCCCGGAACACTCGGCTTAATGCTCGGTATTCCGATACTCATATTGATATTGGTATTTCACTTTGATTTAAGCACACCCGGGTGGGAAATATTGACCAAACCGATTGCGTACTTGGGCAGTATGAATACTCCGCTTGCGATGCTGTGCTTAGGCACCTTTTTAGCGCATACCGATATCAAAAACACATTTAAAGATAAAAACAACTATCTCGTTGCATTTTTAAGATTGATTGTGGTTCCATGCAGCTTGTTTGCATTTATCATGCTCATTCATCGTTTCGTGATTGCCGTGCCGGCAGTAGTGGCTGTCAGCTTAATGGTCAGTGCCTGCCCGCCCAGCGCTAACAACACCGTACTCTTTGCGGCAAACTTCGATAAGGATGTGGGGCTGGCCTCAACCACCGTGGCTTCCGGTACATTTTTGAGTGTGCTCACCATGCCGGTGATTTTAGCGGTGGTGCAGCAGTTCTTTCCGCTGTAAAGTTTTTTTCTTTACAGCGTTTTGTAAAAGAGCTTTTTTGGAAACCATCAGAAAAAAGATGTTGAAAACTGATTTTAGATGTTTAAAACTCACATTTTTTGCTTAAAATCACCTGCTTTGCGGCAAAAAAATGGGTGTTTCACAAAATGAGCAAAAATTGCCGGAATGCGTGAAACTATATTAAAAACACGGAAAAATCATAAAAATGCAGGCAAAAACTCCCATTTTTTACCTGTTTTGGTGATTTTTTTGCCGGATATGCCGATTTGTGAAAATCACAGCTGAGTACTTTTCAACAATTTTGGGAAGTTTTCAACATTTAGCGCATGAATAGCTTTACAAAACATGGTTAAAACGCAGATGTAAAGTTTTTAAGCTTTACAAGCTTTGCATCATTTTCGGGAGAAAAAGCATGGCATTTGATACCTTTTACGGCAATGATATTTTAAAAAATACGGTTTTCACGCGTATCAAAACCGGAACATTGCCGCATGCCATAATTTTAGAGGGCGAAAAAGGTATCGGTAAAAAAACCTTTGCGCGCTTAATGGCTGCGGGTTTGCTGTGCGCGGGCGAGGAACCGCCCTGTATGGAGTGCGCAGTGTGCCGCAATGTGCTTGGCGCAAACCATCCCGATGTGCTGTATTATGAAACCGAAAAACACACAAAGGATAATTTTAAAATCGATACGGTGCGTGCCATTCGGGATATTGCCTATATTGCACCCAACCAATCGGAATATAAGATTTTTATTCTCGCCGAAGCGGATTTAATGAATCAGGCGGCGCAAAATGCTCTTTTAAAAATTTTAGAGGAGCCGCCATCCTATGCAATTTTTATTCTTTTGTGCGAGAAAAAAAGCGCTTTTTTGGAAACCATTCTTTCCAGATGCACCGTGTACCGTTTAGAGCGGGTGAGCAATGAAACGGCTTTTGAGGCGGTCAAGGCGCTTTTAAACGGTCCTACGGATGAAGAAATTCAAAAGTGCATAGACCTTGTCGGCGGCAATATCGGCTTGGTGTTAGACGGGTTGCGCGGCAATGAGACCATCAAGGCAAACGAAAAAGCGATTGAGATTGCCGAATCTCTGACAAGCGCTTATGAATTTGAGCTGCTAAAGGCACTGAGTGATTTTGAGAACCCTTCAAGCAAGAAGCTGTTGTATGCACTGTGTGAACCGCTAAAGTCCGTGTTTCGCGATGCGCTCGCCGTGCGCTGTGAGAGTGCGCCGCTCATTGAGATGAATGCCGGGACAGCGAGCAGGCTTGCCGCCGCTTTCACCAAAAAACAGCTGTTTAACCTTTTGGCGGTCTGTGATGATTTTAAAGTGAAGATAGAGAGAAATATGAACCAAAAGCTGCTTATTACATGGCTTTGTGCCGCTTTGCGAGCAGCGGTGGAATATTGATAGGAGATATATATGGCAGAAGTAATCGGTGTAAGATTTAAAGATGTCGGTAAAATTTACTACTTTGACCCGCAGGGTGAAAAAGTGGCAAAGGGAAGCTATGTAATTGTCGAAACTGCGAGAGGAACAGAATGCGGTTTTGTTGCCATGCCCAATCGTGAAGTGGATGATGAGTTAATCGTAAAGCCTTTAAAAACCGTGCTTAGAAAAGCAAGTGAAAAGGATTTGCAGATGATGCAGGAAAACAAGGCAAAGGAAAAAGATGCGCTGAAGCTTTGCGAGAAAAAAGTGGTGGAGCACGGCTTGGATATGAAGCTGGTCGATGTGGAGTATACCTTTGACGGTTCCAAAATCCTCTTTTATTTCACGGCGGACGGCAGAGTGGATTTTAGAGAGCTTGTAAAAGACTTGGCATCTGTATTCAGAACACGCATCGAGCTTAGACAAATCGGTGTCAGAGACGAGAGCAAAATGCTCGGCGGCTTGGGCGTGTGCGGCAGAGCGCTGTGTTGTGCCTCTTTTTTGGGTGAGTTTCAACCCGTTTCCATCAAAATGGCAAAAGAGCAGGGGTTATCGCTCAATCCGACCAAAATCAGCGGTACTTGCGGCAGGTTAATGTGTTGCTTAAAATATGAACAGGATGCATATGAGTATCTGTTAAAAATCACACCGCCCAAGGGTGCGCTTGTCAAAACAAAGGAAGGCAAGGGCACAGTGGTCGATGTGGATTTGTTGCGCGGTAATTTAAAGGTTTCTCTGCTCGGTAAAGAGGAATCGGCACCGATTAGCTGCTCAAAGCGAGAGGTGCGTGTGCTCTCCGGGCCTAAAAAGCATAAAGAGGAATCTAACGAAGAAACGCCGGAAGAATAAAATAACACTTGCATTTTATAAAACTTGTGTTAGAATATAGTTAACATCTTTATAGGAGGATACAATTATGGCTTACAAAATTTCTGATGATTGCATCTCTTGCGGTGCTTGTGAAGCAGAGTGCCCCGTTGAGGCTATTTCTCAGGGCGATGATAAGTATGTAATCAATGCAGATGCATGTCTTGATTGCGGTGCTTGTGCAGGCGTATGCCCCGTAGAAGCTCCTCAGGCTGAATAAGTCTCATACCCATAAAGGCGGGGGTCACCCGCCTTTTCATTTTGTAGAGCAAAGAAAGTCAGGTTATTTATGAAACTTGGAATTATCGGACTTCCCAATGTGGGAAAAAGTACTTTATTTAATGCAATTACGGATGCGGGTGCGCAATCGGCAAACTATCCGTTTTGTACCATAGAGCCGAATGTCGGTGTCGTGGCGGTTCCCGATGAAAGATTAGAGCGCTTGGCCGACATGTATCACCCGAAAAAAGTAACACCGGCGAGTATCGAGTTTGTGGATATTGCGGGACTGGTAAAGGGTGCTTCTAAGGGTGAGGGACTCGGCAATAAATTCCTTTCAAATATTCGCGAGGTGGATGCAGTGGTGCATGTTGTGCGCTGCTTTGAAAATGATGATATTACGCATGTGGACGGAACGATTGACCCGCTGCGTGATATAGAAACCATCAATTATGAGCTGATTTTTTCCGATATGGAAATATTGAGCAGAAGAATCGATAAAACCGCTAAGCTGATGAAGGGTGACAAGTCGCTCGCAAAGGAACTGGATTTTTTAAAGCGTGTGAATGAAGCACTCGAAGCGGGCAACCTTGCCAAAAGTGTTACCTGCGAGAGTGAGGAGGAAGAAAAAATCCTTGCATCAAGTCAGCTGTTGAGTGCAAAACCCGTGATTTATGTGTGCAATATGTCTGAGGATGACTTTGCGGCAGGCATTGATGCCAACGCCAATTATTCAAAGGTGAAGGAATTTGCCGAGAGCGAAGGCAGTGCCGCACTTCCCATATGCGCACAAACAGAGGCGGAAATTGTCTCTATGGATGCCGAGGAGCAGGCAATGTTCTTGGAAGAGCTCGGCTTGGAACAATCCGGTTTAAACCGACTTATTCAAGCGGGCTACGATTTGTTGGGACTGATGTCCTTCTTAACCGCCGGCGAGCCGGAGGTGCGTGCGTGGACTATTAAAAAGGGTACCAAAGCGCCGCAGGCAGCAGGCAAGATTCACTCGGATATTGAGAGAGGCTTTATTCGCGCAGAGGTTGTCAAATTTGATGATTTGATGGCAAACGGCTCTTTGGCAGCTTGTAAGGAAAAAGGGCTTTTGCGCAGTGAGGGGAAAGACTATGTGATGCAGGATGGCGATGTGGTCTTATTCCGCTTTAATGTTTAATAGTCGGTATATTCATTTGTTTTAGTTTTTGTATCACCGGATGTGTTTGAGTGATACTGTTATTGAGCAAATCCAATTAGTAACATTAAAAAAACAGATATATGAAGTGTTGTGATTTACATTCTCATTCAAATTTTTCGGATGGGTCTTTAACCCCCACCGAATTAGTCAGCCTTGCCGAGCAGACAGGGCTTTCTGCGCTTGCGCTTACCGACCACAACACCACAAAAGGCTTGGAGGAATTTTTACAGGCAGGAGAAAACAGCAAACTGATTACGGTTCCGGGCTGCGAATTCTCCACACAGCATGAAGATAAGGAATTACACATTGTCGGTTTGTTCATGCCGCGTAAGAGCTGGGTTGAGATTGAGGACTTTGTGGAATTGATGCATATGGCAAAGCATAATTCGAATCAGAAGCTTATTCGCAATTTGCAACAGGGCGGAATCGATATTACATTTGAGGAAGTAGCCTCGCTGACCGATGCGGATGAATTTAATCGCTCTCATGTGGCGCGCACGCTGGTTAAACACGGCTATGCATCCTCTGTTCAAGATGCGTTTGAAAAGTTTCTCAGACCCAATAAGGGCTTTTATGTTCCGGCAAAAAAGCTCAGCTCGCTTGCGACCATTCGCTTTATCAAGGCAAACGGCGGCGTGGCGGTATGGGCGCATCCCTTTTTTAGTGCGCATGAGCAGAGAATTGCCGCCTTTTTACCGCTGGGCAAAGAGGCGGGATTGGATGCGATTGAAACGATGTATACCACCTATTCCGAAGAAGAGTTCCAAAAAGCAAAGGAGCTTGCCGATGCGAACGGTTTATTATATAGTGGCGGTTCGGATTATCACGGCGCAGGTAAACCCGATATTGAGCTCGGCAGCGGCTATGGAAATTTGGCAGTCCCGTTTTCGTTTTATGAAAAATTATATGAAAGATCCAAATAAGAAGATCGCCATCTTCTTATCTGGAGCAGTCGGCAGCCGGCAGTCGGCAGTCAGCGAATAGTGGCGTTGCTGCGCAACGCATTTTAATCGGGTGCGGGTGTCCCGCCCACTCGCTAATATGCCAATAGGCTAACTGCTAATTGGCTCCAAATAAGGATTTGGGAGCCGCAAGGGCTCCACAAATCCTTATTTTTTTTACACTTTTGCCGCGTACACTTTATTGCCCTTTTGCAGGCACACGTAGCCGCTGGGTATCTTCATCCAATACTCACCATTTCGCTTCACAATCACGGCATCTGCTTTCGTGCCGGTTTTGAGCACAGCCGGTGCATTGGGGTCCTTGGAGGTGGCGTGGCGTTTACCGTCTGCCGTCAGGTTTTTTACCTTTTTTTGCGCATAGTCGGTACCGGGACCCGTGCGCACCACCATATCGTATTTCAGTTTATATCTGCCGTCGGTATATTTTACCGTAGTGGCAGGTTTTTTCTTTTTCGTGGGTTTGAGCAGGTAAAACCAGCCTGCTCTGTCTGCCGCCAAAACAGAGGGCTTGCAATAGACCTCGTGCTTGGAAGCGGAGTATGTAAAGTATTTTGCGCGGTTGATACCGTTCACGGTGCTGGTCCATTTATCCGCATAATAATACGGGTCTAAGACAATGAGTGTACCGTTGCTGCGAATGGCGGCAACATAGACAAAGTGACCGTCCGAAGAAAAGTAGCCCTTGGCGCCGACATTGGCAATCACGCCATACCCCTTTTTGAGCCATGCCGTAACTTTATTTATATCGGTGGTTTTGGAATAGTCAATGCTATACTTTTTCTTCATATAACTGCATACCGCTTCCATATCCGTACCCTCGTTTGCCCGACAGCCGGCTTTGCGCAAGGCATTGGTCCAGTTTTTCAAACTGACTTTGTATGTCGTCAGGTTCATCAGCGCCATCAGCGAGGCACATACCCCGCAGCCGCTGGTGGCAACCGTTGCCGAAGGATGCGCCGGTGAGGGGTAGGGAATCGAGGCACCCAGAGTACTGTTTTGTTGAATATACACATAGCTCATGCATCGGTCACCTCACTTTCATCCTCCGTGTTATAGCAGTCCTTTTGCGTGGGTTCGCAAACCGTTCCGGAAAGTCGGTTTTCCAGCCAAATGCGTATACCATAGCGGTATACCAGGACCAGAGCGATTTGTGTTAACGGGATGATGCATAATAAAACCCACAAGTTTTTTATCCAGAAAAGACTTGTCAGTGATACAAGAGAAATGATGCATGTGACAAGAATGAGTTCAAAAAAATGAAGTATCGATTTCATGCGATTCATCCTTTGTATATTATTCGGAATGAAGCAATCATTCCATCTCTATAATATGTAAAATATAAGAAAATGTGCAAAATGGAATATAAAACCGCCGCAAAAGCGAAAAATTTATGCATAATTTTGCATAAAAACACTTGAAAAATGAATATTTATGCATTATAATGTATGGCAAAGCAAATTCTAAAGGGGAGTATCATGGAAAAGTCACAAATTAAAAAAGTAGTACTCGCATACAGCGGCGGATTAGATACCTCTATTATCATTCCGTGGTTAAAGGAAAACTATAATAACTGTGAGGTTATCGCCGTTGCCGGTAATGTCGGCCAGGCAGGAGAGCTGGATGGGTTGGAAGAAAAAGCCATCAAAACCGGTGCGAGCAAATTGTATATTGAGGATTTAACCAAAGAGTTTTTGGAAAATGTCGGCTTCGAAGCAGTTAAAGCCGGTGCGAAATATGAAGGCGATTATCTGTTGGGTACAGCGATTGCAAGACCGATTATCGGCAAAAGATTGGTGGAGATTGCGCGCGCCGAAGGTGCGGATGCGATTTGCCACGGCTGTACCGGTAAGGGTAATGACCAGGTGCGTTTTGAAATGGCAGTCAGAGCCTTTGCACCGGATATGCCGATTATTGCGCCTTGGAGAGAGTGGGATATCAAGTCCCGTGAAGAGGAAATCGAGTATGCCGAGGCACACAATATTCCGCTCAAAATCAGTCGCGAAACAAACTATTCCAAAGATAAAAATATCTGGCATTTATCGCATGAGGGTTTGGATTTGGAAGACCCCATGAATGAGCCGCAGTATGATAAAGAGGGCTTTTTGGAGATGTGTGTGGCACCGTGGAATGCTCCGGATGAACCTACTTACATTACATTACATTTTGAGCAGGGCGTCGCAACCGAACTCAACGGCGAGAAATTAGATGCTGTGGAAATGCTCGCCAAGCTCAATGAAGTCGGCGGTGCAAACGGTATCGGGTTGGATGATTTGGTAGAAAACAGAATGGTCGGCATGAAGAGCAGGGGGTTGTATGAAAACCCCGGTGCGGCAATCCTTTACAGAGCGCATCAGGTTTTGGAGACCATTACACTCGATAGAGAAACCATGCACTATAAGGAGCTTGTCGGCGCCAAGTTTGCCGAGATGCTGTATTACGGTCAGTGGTGGACACCGCTCAGAGAATCTTTGCAGGCGTTTGTAGACAAAACACAAGAAACCGTAACCGGTGATGTGAAGCTCAGGCTGTATAAGGGCAATATTATGAATGCCGGCGTTTGCTCTCCGTATTCTTTGTATGATGAAGAGGTTGCCACCTTTGAGGAGGATGCGGTGTATGACCAAACAGACTCCAAAGGCTTCATCAGCCTGTATACTTTGAGTACAAAAGTATATGCAAAAATGAAAAATAAGAATAAATAAGGATTTGCGGAGCCCCTTGCGGGCTCCCAAATCCTTATTTGAGTGTGAAGTGTGAAGAGTGGAGATTGAAGTTGTGGGCGGGACACCCGCACCCGTTCCGCTATGCTCTGATACAATCTAAGTGCAAGTATTTAAAATAGCGTAGATACGCACTTTCAAGCCTCCCTTGTGCAAAGGGAGGGGGACCGCTTGCGGTGGAGGGATTG
>JAFWGH010000092.1 GCA_017512465.1 Clostridia bacterium | reverse complement strand
TTCTATGGTGCAGAAGACGGCTATATTGAGTATGAATATATCAAGTCAAGCGCCACAGAGAGCGCCGAGAGAGAAGGCGGCAGCATTAATGTGGCAGACCTGCCGGTTTACAGTGGAACGGACGCATATGACGGCAACAGCAAGTTGACCATCAAAGCCGCACCGGCACAGATTGCGGAAAATTACATTATTCGTATATATAACAAGAACAGCGAGCTGCAAAAAGAATTAACCGTATCTATTGCCGATTACTGCGAAAAATTGAAGGGTGACGCTACTTACGGTGAGTTGATGAGCGCTCTGCTTAACTACGGACAGTTAGCCAATGAATACTTTGGTTATGCGGCAAAGGTTGAAGGCGACTATGTAGTACCGCACAGCGAGAACTACAAAGCAGCATTGAGCGCAGATGAAAGTGCAGCACTTAATACTTTAGCTGTAGCAAACATTGTCAACCAAGGCGCAGCACAGGTGACCGGCGTTTCCTACATCGCACAGATGAACCCCGAGTTTAAGTTCATATTCACCGGCACTGACGCTACTGAAGCAGAAGTCAGCGGTGGTTTAAGTACAGTTGTTGAGAAATCAAACGGCAACACCACAGTTAAGGTGACCGGCTTAAATGCTTCCGATTTTGATAAGACCTTCACTGTGACGATAGACGGTACAGTGCTTGAATACAACGGCTATGCATACTTAAAAGCGGCTATGAATTCTGCAGCTTTGAGCGACCTTGCACGCGGTATTTTCCGCTATGCACAGGCCGCGGAGAAGACGTTTAATTAAGGAGGGCGATACAAATGAAATATTTAACACCCGAATTAGAAGTGATTACATTTGAGGGTTTGGATGTGTTGACAACCAGCACAGACAAACCCGAAACAAACCCGAGAGAAGGTTGGGAAACTCCCGATACAGTTCCATTCGAATTTTATTAAAAACAAAACAGCGGGCTGTCTTGCAATTGCAGGGCAGCTCGTTTGCTTTTTTGACGGCAAAAAATCTTGACAATCAAAATAATTCTTTTTAGTGAGAGTATGACATAAAAACTTCCGGGGAACCTACAGGTTATTCGCGAATCAGATGCAGCAATCGAAAGCATATGGCGACGCATTGAGCAGGGAGAGGATTCGCCGATGCTAACGGAGCGCATCAAGAAACGCCAAAGGGAAAAACGGGAATTGGAAGTGCTTTTGGCAGAAGAACAAAACAAAAAGATTTTTCTCACGGAAGGGCAGGTAATGGCGTTTTTAAACTATGTATGTGAGATGCCGCTGGAAGATATGAATAAGCGCAGAGCGATTATCAATATCCTTGTTCATTCCGTGTATTTGTATGATGATTACTTCACTTTAATCATTAATACGACGCGAAAACCAATGAGTGTAGACCATATTCCATTAGATGAAATTTCCCATACCTTCAAAGAAAAATGCGAATCGGAGGGGCAGTGTTCGTTTAATTCGGACACTGTCCCTTTTGGTGGAAATGGGCAAACCGAAGCCGAATAAATATCCTTTTTGCTTTTTTAATTGACTAAAAAAGTAATTAATGATACAATAAAACATATTTTTTTAGGAGGCAGAAAATGTATATTACCTGTTTGGATTTAGAGGGCGTTTTGGTGCCCGAAATATGGATTGCATTTGCCGAGGCAAGCGGCATTCCGGAACTGAAAAAAACCACACGCGATGAGCCGGATTATGACAAGCTCATGCGCTACCGCATTGAGATTTTAAAAGAGCACGGCTTAGGGCTTAAAGAGATACAGGATGTGATTGAAACCATTGACCCGCTGCCCGGCGCAAAAGCATTTTTGGATGAGCTTAAAAGTGTGTGCCAGGTGATTATCATTAGTGACACATTCACACAGTTTGCCGCACCGCTGATGAGAAAATTAGGCTATCCCACTATTTTTTGCAATTCCCTTGTTGTGGCGGAAAACGGCGAAGTAACCGATTTTAAAATGCGCTGTGAAAAGTCAAAATACACCACGGTGAAGGCGCTGCAGTCCATCGGCTTCGATACGATTGCCAGCGGCGACAGCTACAACGATTTAGGCATGATTGAGGCTTCCCAAGCGGGCTTTTTGTTCCGCAGCACGGAGCAAATCAAAAAAGATTACCCCGACCTGCCCGCTTTTGAAAAATATGAGGATTTGCTCGCAGCAATTAAAGCCGTGATAAAAGAGTGAGCAAATATTTGTGTGTCGCACACAAACAAGAATCGAAATAATTATTGTGTTTTTTTAACAAAATCACCGCATAATCTTTGTCGGATTTGTGCGGTGCATTTGTGCACGGAATACTGTATAATTAGTTTAAAATAACTATTTTATTTTAAGGGGTGGAACAATGGAACAAACAAAAAGTGAAAATACACAGCAGGAAATAAGCGAAAAAAAGAAGCCGACAAAGAAGAAAAAAGTCATAAAAATATTACTGAAAATTTTTATTCCGATTATCGCCATTGCCGTTATTCTCGCTATTGCCTTACAAATAGCAGGTTTCGGTCCGCTTTACGGCTTATATGAGCCGAAAAGCAATTCTTCCAAATATACGGATGAATTGGAAAGCTACGGCGTGTGGGATAACACAATAGAAAACCAAATTCCGCAAACTGTTGTACACAAGCTCGTAATGGACCACTTTAACTCTCCGCTGCCGGAGGGCAAAAAGGTTAAAAAGGTTATCTTTTTAGGCTTTGACGGTTACAGGGCAGATGCGATTGCCAATATTAAAGATGACCCACAGAGTGCTATTATGTATGTGAAAAGTCTTGGCGGATTGTATCATGCTTATGCAGGCGGTGTGCCCGGTGAAAGTGAGCAGCACACATCAACTGCTCCCGGATGGGCTTCCATGCTCACGGGGGGCTGGTCATTATTCCATGGAATCAGTAATAACGGTCAGTATAAAAACGGGAACGAAACATTTTTAACCACCTTAGCAAAGCAAGGGCACTATGCATCTTTCACCGCTTCGTGGAGAGAGCATACCTCACTTTCCTACCGCCCTGATATCGTGCAGTCCATTAAGCAAAATATCCCGGTTGAATATAACCACGAGATTGATGATATGGCAACCTATTATCAAGTGTTAAAATATGTGTCCAAATCGGAGGGACAGAAAAAAACGCAGCAAGAAGACCCGGATGTTATTTTCTTTACCTTTGAGTTTACCGACCACAACGGGCATTTATACGGCTTCGGCAATAATGACAATTATAAGCAGGGCTCTATAGATGCAAATTATTACGGCTATGATATTATTAAGACAATTGAGGCAAGAGATACCTACGATCAGGAAGATTGGCTGATTTTGATCTCTACCGACCATGGCGGTACGGGCCATGTGCATGGCAATCAGACAATTATGGAACGCTCAACTTGGATTGCGGTCAATAAAAAAATAGACATTACCGATGAATACTTGAATTATGGTTCGAGTAAGCAATAGTTTCAATATTTCGGGGCTGCCGGCGGCAGCCCTTTTTTTGTGATAAAAACTTGACAAGTGTGGTTACTTTTATTATAATATATTAAATACGTACACTTTTTATTTTTATTTCTTAATAAAATAAAATGTGAGTTATGAATGTAAAATGATTAAAAAATTTGAAAGGGGTATTAGAGTGAAGTATCAAACACCGCAAGTGACTATCATTCATTTTTCGCCGCAGGATGTGCTGACAAGCAGTGAAAAACCGGATAGAGCGGCATGGCAGTTGCCCGATATTGATTTGGATTTCTTCTAATCATAAGAGAGGAATCTTTGCAAAGCATGGTGCGATGTAACCTGCATTAGCGCAGTGCAATGCAATGTGATAACACAAATCAATCATTTAGCAAAATATTCTATGAATGATAACGGAGTTTTACCATGAAAATGAAGCATTTTAAGAAAATTACGGCTGTATTTTTGCCGGTATGCATTGTTTTTGCGTTTCTTTTTACCTGCGCATTCAGTGCCGCAGCCGAACAGACGCAGCCGGATAACGGTGTCAATTTAACAGTTGGTGAAAATATTGTTTCCAACTATCATATTGATACAGCTTATTATTTATCCAAAGGCTGTGACAGTTTACAGTACACTTACAACAGCACCAGTAATCAAGAGGATTATGTTTCGGTAACCTCACCGGAGATTGAGTTGGAGGATTGCGGTGCACAATATGTGATTTCGGCGCAGCAGGCTCCGGCTCAAATTGCTGAGCCCACGGAAGTCACCGTGTTTAAAGACGGGGCAGTGTATGATTCTTTCTCCTTTTCGGCGAAAGACTATTGCGATCGCGTGATTGCAATGGATGATGACACTTTGATCGATTACACCGGAAGACCTGTGAAACTGAAATACTTATGTAAATCTATCATTATGTATGCCAAAGCGGCACAGGAAATGTTCCCCGAATACATGAAAAAAGATGGCGCTGTGGCAATTACGGATGATTACAGTGAGGATTTGGGACTTTCTTCCGCTTCATACACACCGAATATCTCTATGGTTAGAGGCAGTCAGGTGCGTTTTAGTTCGGCATCCTTTATCTGTGCTTCCGCCGCCGGCATGCGTTTTTATTACAAGCCTGCGAATGCCAACTTTAATAATTTGAGCGTTACCGGACCGGAAGGTATCTCTTGGGAAAAGGGAAACGGATACATTCAAATCAACAACATCAAATCTATGTATTTTGATGAACAAATCACGGTTGCTTACGGCGATGCATCTATTTGCATGGGTGTTTTGGACTATGCGGGCACCGTGATTAAGAACACACCGGAATTAACGGCGCTTAAAGCACTTTCTCAAACCATCGTGGCGCACAATGATACGGCGGACTCTTTCTTTGTTACCCATACACTTGTGCCGGTAGCGGCAGTGAATGCCACCTGCACAAAGGCAGGCAATATCGCCTACTACCGCTGCACGGACACCGATTGCGGTCAGCTTTGTGCGGATGCGGACGGTGAGGTGGAAATCACCTTAGCCGATACCGTGGTCAATGCACTCGGTCACGATTACCAAGCGGCAGTCACGGCTCCCACCTGCACCGCACAAGGTTTTACTACATACACCTGTACGCGCTGCAGCGATAGTTATACAACGGATTACACCGATGTAATCGCTCACACACCGACAACCGATGCGGCTGTTGCGGCAACGTGCACCCAAACCGGTTTGAGCGAAGGCTCTCACTGTTCTGTTTGTAACACCGTTCTTACGGCACAGACCACTGTACCGGCTCTCGGTCACAATGAAGGCAATACATGGTCCGTTAAGACCGGCGCTACCTTAAGCGCAACCGGAACGGAAGTGACCACCTGCACACGCTGCGGGGCTGAGATGTCTTCCAGAACCATTCAAAACTTCACATTAAAACTGCCCAACACGGCAGATTACCTCTATAGAATCGGTAACGCCAACAATGTTACTCTCGGTACTTTGTTTGATAATGCAAGCGGTGCGAACATTACAAATGTGAGTGCAACCTTCACCAAAAACACAGGCAATGTGGCAGGTACTTTTACCGCCAATGAAAGTGATTGGAGAAACAGCACCATCAAATTTACCGGCACCGGCGTTGTTACCGTCACCTTAAAGCACGGCACCGATATCGTTACCACCCATAAGTTTGAGGTTGTGGCGGGTACAAACTATGTAGAAGGTGCAACGCTCGGCAATGTCACTTCCGGCAATGCAATTTTGCTGGGTAATGTTGTCGTACCTGCAACCAAAACCATTAACAATAACAAAACATTATATGGTAACGGCTTCACCGTAACCGATACCCGAAGCAGCACCAAAGGCACCAGCGGCTATATTAATATGAGTGGCGGCGGCAGTATTGATAACGCTGTTTTGTTAGGTCAGGTTTATCCCGAAGCGATCACATCCGGCATCGATAATGAATACTATTCCCCCGGTGTGTGGATTACGGGTAATGCCAATATTTATAATTCCTACATTTCCGAGTGTAAGCACGCCGTGGAAATTAAAGAAGGTACTGTAGTGATTGAAAACACTACCGTTACAGGCGGTGCACTTGCAAACATTGAAATTGAAAATGCGAAAGTCACCTTAAAGAATTGTATCACAGGCAATTCCCAACGCGGCGGCCTGCTCGGTATGGCGGTTCGTGTTTCCAACAAGAGCGCAAAACTCAATATTGAAGGCAGCTTCACACAGCACAACTGGGCGAAAAAAGCAGACCTGCCCTCTAACTTCCAAACCATACTCTCTTCTGTTTACTCAGATTCAAACTATGCGTATTCAACCGGCGGAAGCACTTATGTCAATATGGGTGTAATGTTCTTGTCGGATGGCGGTACCATCGTTCAAGCAGAGGCGCAGAGCTGTATCACGGATACAACCGGTAATGACTACGGCTATATTCAAAAATCCTCCGGCGGCATTACCGCAACCGTATATACTGCCAAGGCTGCTTCAGGTGCATCCACCTTCACCGCACCTGCTTATGCGCCGACAACAAACGGACAACATCCGTTATTACCGACAAGTACTTTTGATTTCACCACCAAAAACTATCAGGCAAAAACAAGCGGCAGCAATACCTATTGCTACTACGATTCCACAATCGATAAGGTGCTGATTAGTTTTGAAACAGGTTCCAATAAGCAATGGGATACCAATATTTTGAGCGTAACGAAAAACGGTAACTCCATTACGCCGACCGTTACGATGAACAGCACCGATTATACCGGCAAGAAGATTACCTTCTCGACAGAGGGTGAATATGATGTGGTCTATACCTATACAGATCCTTATAACTACAATGCCGACGGTTCTGCATACAATGTGGTTTACACAAAGACAGTGCATATTTCCGTGGCGGTTGTCACACCGGAAGCCGTAACCTACTATGCTGAGTTCGCTTATACCGGTGCTGCAGGCAATTATGCTGCAAAGCAGGTTATCGGTACGGATAATAAAACCTATGTGATGCCGGATGTCAGCGCTAATGTTAGCGGCAAAATCGGCAGT
This sequence comes from Clostridia bacterium, assembly GCA_017512465.1. Classification (GTDB taxonomy): domain Bacteria; phylum Bacillota; class Clostridia; order Oscillospirales; family Acutalibacteraceae; genus RUG714. Next base: position 6,930 of record JAFWGH010000092.1, on the reverse strand, counting down.
ACCACCGCGGGCGGTAAGACCATTTACTATCCGATTGTCACCGTACCGGCAACAGGCAGTAACGGTAATTCGGCATATTCCAGCGGTAAAGGCTACTATTTTGCACCGGTATTCAGTGAATTGAATATTACCGACTACAATCAAAGCACCGGTGCGGTTGCATATACCTACAATAAATCTGCAACCAAATGGCCGCATGATAAGAGTTCTACCGCAGGTCCGGATTCTGCGATTTTCGGTTATGCTTCCGATGCTGCTTATGCCAACCAGCCCTTTGGCAGAAGCATGAAGACGGAATATTATAAATATGGCAGCAATAATAACGGCTTGTGCTACACTTCCAATGACATTGAGAAAGATAACACCGCCAGCACACACTTGGTGCAGTATCACTATGTTTCGAATGACGGCACTACCTATTATTACTACATTCAATACGCATTTGGCGCTATGACATACGCCTCTGGCGGTTGCCTTGCGGAAGGCACCATGATTACCATGGCAGACGGCAGCAAGAAAGCCATTGAAGATGTGAATGTGGGCGAATCTGTGATGACTTGGAGCTTCTGGAAAGGTGAATTGGAAGCAAAACCGGTGCTGATTAAGTACGACCATGGCACGGAAGATTACACGGTACTGAATATGCGCTTTAGTGATGGCACTGTGCAAAAAGTAATTACCGACCACGGTTTCTTTGACGCAACGCTGAATAAAACGGTGTATATCAATTGCGAAAATGTTGAGGATTATTTAAATCATACCTTTGTGAAGCGCCTGGCAGATGGAACCATTGCTTATGTCACCCTCGACAGTTATGAAGTGAAAACCGAAACGGTTGGTTCCTACTCTATTGCTTCCGTAAACAATATCACCGTGTTTGCCAATGATATGCTCACCGTTTCCAACGAAGTGATTGACAACATTTATGAATACTTCGAAATGGGTGAAGGTCTCAAGTATGACGAAGCCAAAATGCAGGCGGATATTGAGCAATATGGACTTTACACTTACGATGATTTTAAAGATTACATCAGTGAAGATTTGTATGAAGCCTTCAACGGTCAATATTATAAAGTACTTGTGGGCAAAGGCTTGTTAACCTTTGATGATATTCTTTACATGATTGAGTATTATGTCAATCCTTACCAAACCATATAAAAAAAAATTAGCACAACACCGGGCTGCCCGATACGGGCAGCCCTCAGTTTAATGTCTTTAGACTGTTCCGCCGCGCGGAACAAACAACCACCCGCTTTGCGGGTGTGCAACAAATGTTATACATAGTAAACGCTTTGAGGGTGGAGTGTGAAGAGTGGAGAGTGGAGCAGCAGCGGCTTTGCCGCTGAATGATGTCTGCCTTGTAGAGTTTGGAGGGTGGAGAGTGGAGAGTGGAGTTAAGGGCGGGACACCCGCTCGTCCAAACAAACTACGCAACAGAAAGAATTTGCGAGCAAATCCTTTAAGTGTTGCTTCGTTTGTTTCTCCTCTTCCCAAAAAGTTTGCTACGCAATACTTTTCGGGAGCCCTACAATCAGGGGGACGGTTCCTTGATTGACAGGTAGCGAAGCCGCATGGAATATCCCATGCGGCTGTTATTATCGCTATGCATATATTATTAAGATACTGTGTGGTAATGATTAAAACCACTTTTTCTTTTTGCCGATAATGGCGAGTACCGTGACAACCAATATCGAGAGCGCAATGACAAACAAATACCCGAAGCGCCAATGAAACTCCGGCATGGAGTCAAAATTCATGCCGTACCAGCCGACAATCAGGGTGAGCGGGAAGAAAATACTTGTGATCACCGTGAAGCGCTTCATGGTATGGTTTAGACTCAAATCGAGTGTTGCGGAATATGCATCCTGCAAGTGAACAACCAAGGAGTTTAAGGAATCCACATCTTCCTTTAAGCGCTGAATCTTATTGTGCATGTTGGAGATATATCTCAAATCATCGCTTTCAAAAATATCATTTTCATTTTCCTCAATCGCTTCGGTAATATCGAGCAGCTGCTCATAGTAATTGTGCATGGTGAGCAGCTCGCGCTTTAATTGCAACAGGTCCAGATTAAAATCATCCTCGGTATTGCCTTTAAAGACATCTTCCTCCAGCTCGGTGATTTGAATGCCGGTGTTTTCAATATACTGGCTGTTGCCGGCAGTTAATAAATCAATAAAGGTATACAGCACCTTTTCAAGGGTAACACCCTTTAAATGGCGCTTGTGAATCGCACTTAAAAACTTGTTTTTTGTAGAGCCGTCACGGTCGGTAACATCCACAACAATAATCATGTTTTTCTTAATGAGCAGTGAAACGCAGTCCTCCTCCGCTTGAAAATCAAACGGGTCGATAATGCGTAACTCCGTGAAGGTATAATCATCAAACACATCAACACCGCTGCGAAAGTTTTTATTTGCCACGCGGCAAGCTTCCACCGTGGTGTGCGAAAAGCCGAACTGCGGGGCAATTTTCAGCAGCTCTTCCGCGCTGACATAGCCTGCAGTAATCAGGTTTTCATCAATTTGATTTAATTCAATTTGCTCTACTTGTGTTCCGATTTGATAAAACATAACATCACCAACATGAATAATCTTTGTTCATTATAACACATGTTTGCCGAAATATCCATACTAAGCTCTTTTAATTTGTCTGATTGCAAAAGCCGACAAAAGATGATATAATGTCACATATTATATATTTTGGGGGATAACCATGAAGATAGGAAATGTGGATTTTGATACCTATTTTAATCAGTATCCGGATAAAGCCGGCTATTTCGGCAAATACGGCGGTGTGTATGTGGATGAAAAGCTGACAGCCGCCATGGAAGAGATTACCCAGGCGTATTTCAGCATTTGCCAATCGCGCAAATTTATTGCGGAGCTGCGCCGTATTCGCAGGGAATTTCAGGGCAGACCTACGCCGATTTCTCACCTCGAGCGCCTTTCCAACTATTTGGGCGGTGAAGTGCAGCTGTATGCCAAGAGGGAGGATTTAAACCATTCCGGCGCGCACAAGCTCAACCACTGCATGGGCGAAGCGCTGCTTGCCAAATACATGGGCAAGAAAAAGGTGATTGCCGAGACCGGTGCAGGGCAGCATGGTGTAGCGCTTGCTACCGCTGCGGCGTATTTCGGCTTGGAATGTGATATTTACATGGGCAGTGTGGATATTAAAAAGCAAGCGCCCAATGTGGCGCGCATGAAATTGCTCGGTGCACGTGTTGTGGAGGTCACACACGGCTTGCAAACCCTCAAAGAGGCGGTGGATGCCGCATTTGAAGCCTACAGCAAGGAATATAACGATGCGATTTACTGTATCGGCTCCGTGCTCGGACCGCACCCCTTCCCGATGATGGTCAGGGATTTCCAAAGCGTGGTCGGTATTGAGGCGAGAGAGCAGTTTATGAGCATGACCGGTCATTTGCCCAATGCCATTGTCGCATGTGTGGGCGGCGGCAGTAATGCAGCCGGCTTGTTTGCGGGATTTTTAAATGACCCGGTAGATATTTACGGTGTGGAGCCGCTCGGCAGAGGCAGCACTATCGGAGACCATGCCGCCAGCTTAACATACGGCAGTGAGGGTGTCATGCACGGCTTTAATTCTATTATGCTTAAGGATGAAAGCGGCGAGCCGGCGCCAGTTTACTCGATTGCAAGCGGGTTGGATTATCCGTCCTCCGGACCGGAGCACGCCTTCTTAAAGGATATCGGCAGAGTGAAGTATGATACTGTGGATGATGCCGAAACCCTCGAGGCTTTTTATAAGCTTTCGCGATTAGAGGGCATTATCCCCGCTATTGAAAGCTCTCACGCTATCGCTTTTGCCATGCGCATGGCAAAAGAAATGGACCACGGCTCTATCTTGATTAACCTCTCCGGCAGAGGCGATAAGGATATGGACTATATTATTGAAAAATACGGCATCAGAGAGTAAAGCAGCGGTCAAAGACCGCTCAGACTGTCGAAAAAGTGGCTAAAACCACACGACATAATTATTTTGAGAGAATTTCAAAGAACAAAAAAACATTGTAAATTATTTATCATATTTATTTCGATCCCGTATGGTATGGTTGAAATCGCCGTTTTTTACTGTTGTTACAGCGATTATGTGTTTTTGCCAATCTCTGCTTGCAGTATACACATACAGCTCAGCGCAGAGATTGACAAATTTTAGCTCACTCCTTCGACATCTGCCAGCGTGTCGAAAACAAGTTTTTCGACACGCTGAGCGCTCAAAGACCGCTGAATGATGTTTGCGCTTTGCGCAAGTGATGTTGGCTACGCCGGTGATGCTTACACTGCGTGTAAATGATGTTTGTGCTGCGCACAAGTTGTGGGAGGGCTCCGCCCTCACCCATTATAGATTTTTTAAAAAAATAATGAGCAAGGAATCATTCCTTGCTCATTTTTACTATTCTTCAAAAAAACGGTACAGCCGCTCTTGGTAATCCGGTGCGGTGTCATAAGCGTCGTGACCGCGGTCTTTATAGAGGTAATACTGTACCGGTGTATGCGGCTGCAGTGCATGGTATATCTCTAATGTCGGAGCGCTGCCGAGTACCGCATCATCCTCCGAGCCGATGACCAGCACGGGGCAGCGGATGGCTTCGAGCGCATCGCTTAAATCGAGCGTTTCGATACTGCGCGCCATAATGATAAAGCGCTCTAACTCCTCATCGCTCACCGTTTGCGCGGCGGCGCGAAACAGCTCTTTGTATTTTTCATAAAAATCGAGCGGATATATATTGCGGCAAAAGCTTTCATAAAGCGCCACCGGTTCCTTTTGCTCGGCAAGGGAAATCCATTCCAAAATGGTGCTGCCGCGCCGGTCATCTACCTTGGCGGCGGTGGAGCCGAGTGCGAGCTTTTTGACTAATTTCGGGTGCGTGGCGGTAATGTGCATTGCCATCATCCCGCCTTGTGAGGCACCGAAAAGGTATGTGTCTTTAAGCTGCAGTGCCTGCATGGCGCAGGCGGTATCCTCCGCCATTTGTGCGAGCGGGTAAACGGGCGGCACCGCTTCTCTGCGCTCAAACACATACACAGTATACTCTTTCGCAAAGATTTGGTATTGCGCCGAAATCGGCAAGGCGCTTTGCATCACACTTTTCACACTTAAACCGGGCAGAATCACCATGGTTTTTTTGCCGCTGCCAAAGCGGAAAAAGCGCATGGAAAAATCCTTGGTTTTCACACACTCAATCGGTATAGGCATATCGGAACCTCGCTATCATTTTTTTAAGTAGGATGCACAAACGGGAAAATCAAAATACACATCCGGAAACGGCTCGTTTTTTAAAGTGAAGTGCCACCACTCGCACGAAATCGGCTCAAAGCCGTGGCGCACCATCAGCTTTTGCAGTGCCATGCGGTTTGCATGCTGCTCTTCGCTGACAAGCGGGGAGTCCGGGTGTGATACATCATCAAAAAAGTCAAAGGGGCTGCCCATATCCAACTCTTTACCGCTTTGCATATCCAACAAGGTCAAATCCACCGTGCTGCCTCTGCTGTGAGAGGATTGTGCGCTGATATAGCCTTGCTCAAACAGCTCAGTTTTTTGCAGTTTCGGGTAAAAAAACGGCTTCATGCGCTGGTCTAAATCCTCAATGCCCCACAGCACAAAATGCTTCACGGCTTTTGCGGGGCGGTAGGCATCAAATATTTTTAAGCGATAGCCCATCACTTGGGCTTCGTTTGCAGCTTCCTTTAATGCGCGCGCCGCTTCTTTGGTTAAGAGCGCGCAGGGCTCCTCATAACCGTCAATCCGATCACCGATAAAATTATAGGTGGAAAAATAGCGTATTTCCTGCACAATACCGGGCACATAGTCCGAAAGGAGCACAAAATCGGATGTATTTAATTGCGCCATCTTTTTAAAATCAGTTGCCATCTCACCCTCCTGTATTATGCGGTATGTATATGATGCTAAGAGCACACCGCATGGATTCGCTAATTATTATACTATATCATAAATAAAAATACAATTTTATATATGTAAAACTCACGGGAGTTTTAGCGCCCGTATGGTTTCTATAACAGATTTATGCTCTACTTGCCGCGGCTCGAAGCCGATGATTTTATACACAAGCTGCATCACTAAGCCGGTGCCGAATGCACAGACCACGGTGCCGATACCGATTTTGCCGCCCAAGAGCCACCCGCCTAAGAGAACGAGCGCCAAAATGAGCAGCTGCACAAAGCCTATGGGTACTTTTTTCATCCGCTTGCCGACTCCGACAAGAAGTGCATCACGCGGACCGCAGCACTGCGCCGATTTCATGTAAAAATATTGCCCGATTGCCATTACCGCAAGGCCGAGCAGGATAATGAGAATGCGCAAAAAGGTATTATTCGGAATCGGCAGTGTGTCGATATCATTAAACAGTTGTATAAAATTGCCGGTTAAAAGCGCATCCAAAATAGTGCCGAAGCCGATTTTTTCCTTTAAGAGCAAATCGATGCCTAAGAGGATGAGCGCTATCATTGTCATAGCCAGTCCGTAATTGAGCGGGGTGTGATTGGCAATACCCATTCCCAAGCAGTCCCACGGGGCAAGACCCAAATCGGCTTTGATGGTTAAGTGCACACCAAACGAAAAAATCAGCAGACCAAATACAATGCGCAGCCAACCGAACACGATAGTCTTTTTCATTCTTTCTCCTTGTGCCGATAGTATGTCGGCAGGTATTCTGTAGACATTATATATTTCGTTTTTTATGAAGTCAACAAAAAAGTGTTGCATTTTTATTTGGTTTATGCTAATATATTTTAGCGAAAAAAATATGCGCTGCTAGCTCAGCTGGATAGAGTGACTGGCTACGAACCAGTAGGTCAGGGGTTCGAGTCCCTTGCAGCGCGCCAAAACAGGGTGCATGCCGTTTGGCATGCACCCTGTTTTCGCGAGGAAGCAAAAGGGACTCGAACC